>CBFGWJ010000142.1:0-6002 GCA_965652335.1 uncultured Gammaproteobacteria bacterium
GAGCAAACGCTGGGTGCGCGCCTTGTCACGCCCTGCCGCCATCACTGAGTAACCGGCTGCCACGAGGCCTTTAACGGTTGCCTCGCCGATACCGGAACTGGCGCCCGTGACCAGTGCGACTTTTTGTGTCATCGAAAAAATCCCCATGAATATATGACTGCGGGAGCGAACGAAGCCGTGGGAGGCAGCCATGCTGCCGACTTGGGTGGGTATGTCGCGAGCAAGGTTCGTTCCTACAAATTCAACAACGCCTGCAACCGCTGGATCTGTTCACCGATCACACCGTCCACCACCGGCGCCAGGCCGGCAAAGCCGCCTTCCATGTAGCCGTGCACGCGGTAGGTGAATGTGATGGTACTCCCCGCTTCTCCCTCGGAAGCGGGTGTGATGGTCCAGCTCATGCGGCCCTGCGCCGGCATGTCCATGAAGGGGCCCAGCGAACCATCGAAGCGGATCACCTCGCCGGGCTTGATGTAGATGATGCGCAGGTGCTCAACACCGCCGTCCGGCTGGCCATTTTCACCGGGCAAGCGCTCGCAGAAACAACCGCCGAGCTCAGCCCTGACGTAGAAATTGGCGGCATCGCCACTCCAGCTGTGCGCGCCGTTCCACCACTTGTGGATGTCCTCCGTCATGGTATTCCAGGCCTGCTGCGGGCTGGCCGGTGTGGTCACGCTGTGGCTTACCGTGAAGCTGGTGTCACTGGCTTCTTTCACTTCGGCTTGCGCGATGGGGGCGGTGAAAACCAGCAGTGTTAAAGCCGCAACTCGTATTCGAACCATTGGTTGTCTCCTTCAGGAATGTTCCCGTCCGTCATCGCGGACTTGGTCCATGATCCATCTTGTTGCGGCCGATGGATTCCGGCCTGCGCCGGAATGACGGACAAACGGGGTGAACGTCATGCTGGCCCTTGAGCCGTGATCCAGCATCCTGTGAATGCCGGGCAAGGCCCGGCAAGACATCATCAAATGTCGGGCGCCGCAGTCTAATTCTTGAAACTCCGCCGCTGGTAATGATCAACAATCACCCGCGCCACGCAGCTGGTGAGCTTGCGGGCGAATGGAATGTGCAGGAATTCATTCGGGCCATGGGCATTGGAGTTGGGGCCCAGCACGCCGGTGATCATGAACTGCGCTTCGGGAAAGGCCTCGCCCAGCATGGCCATGAACGGAATGGTGCCGCCCTCGCCCATGTACAGCACGCCCCGCTGGTAGGCGGCCTGCGAGGCGGTTTCCAGCGAAGCATGCAACCACGGCGCGATCGCGGGCGCATTCCAGCCGGACGCGGACTGGTCGGCCTTGAATTCGACTTTGGCGTTGTAGGGCGGATCTGCCTCCAGGGTTTTCTTCATGGCCTGGCTGGCTTGCTCGCCATCCACGGTCGGCGGCAGGCGCATGGACAGCTTCAGCGCCGTGTAAGGCCGCAGCACATTGCCGGCATTCTCCAGCGCCGGCATGCCGTCCACGCCGGTAACTGACAGCGCCGGACGCCAGGTGCGGTTCAGGAGGCGGTCGACATTGTTGTCGGCCATGGGCTGGGTGCTGCCGTGGAAAGGATAAGCCTGGAACACCTTGTCGCCCAGCACTTCGGCCATTCTGCGGGTCTGCTCCAGCCGTTGTTCGGGGATTTCCGCATGCAGGTAATCAGGCAGGATCTTGCCGGTTTTCTCATCCTCGAGGCGGCTGATCAGGGAGCGCAGGATGCGAAAGCTGGAAGGGACGGCGCCGGAGGCGTAACCCGAATGCACTCCTTCTTTCAATACGTCAGCCCGCAGGGTTCCCGCAGCCATGCCACGAAGTGAAACCGTCAGCCACAACTGGTCGTAGTTGCCTGCACCGGAATCCAGGCACACCACCAGCGAAGGCGTGCCGATGCGGTCGCTGAGGTGTTCAATATAAGCAGGCAGGTCGTAGCTGCCGGATTCTTCGCAAGCCTCAATAAGGACCACGCAGCGGGCATGCGGCAGCTTTTCGCGCTGCACCGCCATGATGGCCGTGAGGGAACCGTAGGCCGCATAACCATCATCCGCGCCGCCTCGGCCATACAGTTTGTCATCCTTGATGACAGGTATCCACGGCCCCAGTCCATCAGCCCAGCCGGTCATTTCGGGCTGTTTGTCGAGGTGGCCGTACAGCAGGATGGTGTCTTCAGAGCTGGTGTCACTGCCGGGGATTTCCATGAAAATCACCGGCGTGCGTCCGGGCAGGCGCACGATCTCGGCCGTCATGCCGGGAATATCCTGGGCCTGGCACCAACCGAAAATGTGCTGTACGGCGTCTTCCATGTAACCGTGGTCTTCCCACTTGGGGTCGAAGTGCGGCGACTTGTTGGGGATTTTGATGTATTCGACGAGCGCCGGAACGATCTCGTCATTCCACTTTTCATCAACAAATTTCTGCGTGGCTTGCTGGTCCATGCGGTGGTTCCTGAATGTTCTGTGTGTGGCTGGAATTATGGCATGGCAACCTGCTTCGTGCAGGTGGCCGTTCCTTTTTGGGTCGCTGGTGGCAAGGCCTTCCGATCCATTCCTGGCAACGTGATCCTGGACGGCCCATCGGAAATCATTCGCTATTCCAGAATTTGCTTTAACGCGCGTTCCCGGGAACGTCGCCATGCTGAAACGAACCCTGCGCCCACTCATTTCGTAACCCCGTCCCCCGAGCCGGGGCCCATCGGTGGCGCCGTGTGGCTGATGTGAATCTTGAACTGGCCTTCGGCGGGTTTGAACCACTTCAAAGGCATAGAGTTGATCCACTTTTGGACGGAACCAGGTGTGGGGGCATTTTTGTCTTCACACACGCACAGCTGAAACGTTGCTCTTCGAGAATGTCACCAAAGCGTCCCGGGCTGAGCTCACCCGTCCCAATGGAAGCCATTTCAATGTCGGCTATGCTTGCCGCTGAATGCCTGGTGACACACAACCCGCAGTGGAGGCGCAGTTCAGCCGATGAACAAATCGACCGGTACTCAAGCAGGCCACATTGCCGCCTTGGCAAGCCTGGCGATCATGCTTTCAAGCGCGGCTTTCGCGGCCGATACTCCGGACGACGGCCAATGGACCGTTCCCGGCAAGAACCTGGCCGCCACGCGTTTCAGCGGCCTGGACCAGATCACGGCGGCCAATGCGAAGGACCTGAGAGCCACCTGGACCTTCTCCACCGGCGTGCTCGGCGGCCACGAAGGCCAGCCGCTGGTGGTAAACGACACGATGTATGTGGTCACGCCCTGGCCAAACGTGCTGTACGCCTTTGACCTTACCCAGGAAGATTACCCGCTGAAGTTCAAGTACCGCCCGGATGTCAGCCCGGCGGCGGTGGGCGTTGCCTGTTGCGATGCAGTGAACCGCGGCGCGGTGTACGCCGAAGGCAAGATCGTCTACAACCTGCTGGATGGCCACACCGTAGCCGTGGATGCGGAAACCGGCCAGGAGCTTTGGAAAACCAAAGTCGCGGAACTGCAGAATGGCGAAACCATCACCATGGCGCCGCTGGTAGCGGGCGACCGGGTGCTGGTCGGGCCATCGGGTGGTGAGTACGGCATTTACGGCTGGTTCAAGGCACTGGACCTGGAAACTGGTGAAGAAGTGTGGCAGGCGCGCAATATCGGTCCTGACAAGGACATGCTGGTCAACCCCGAGACCTTCAAGCCGTTTTACGATTCCGGCACCGACCTGGGCATGACCAGCTGGTCAGGCGATGCCTGGAAGCGCGGCGGCGCGCCGGTGTGGGGCTGGCTGACGTACGACCCGGAACTCGACCTGGTCTATTACGGCACCGGCAATCCCGGCCCCTACAATCCTGACCAGCGCAAGGGCGACAACAAATGGACCTCGGCTGTACTGGCGCGCCGTCCGGGCAACGGTGAGCTGATCTGGGCCTACCAGTTCACGCCGCACGACAACTGGGATTACGACGCCAACGCCGAAAGCATACTCACCGACCTCACCATCAATGGCGAAGTGCGCAAAGTGCTGGTGCACTTCAACAAGAACGGTTTTGCCTACACCATCGACCGCGCCACCGGCGAGGTGCTGGTGGCCGAGCCGTTTGTGTTCCTGAACTGGGCCAAAAAGGTTGACCTGGCAACCGGGCGCCCGGAGCTGGAAGCCTCCAAACAAACCGGCAAGTCGCTGGGTGGCGCTGAGAATATCTGTCCCAGCCTGGAAGGCGGCACCAGTCCGGCCTCGCCGGCTTCGTTTTCACCGCAAACCGGTTGGTTTTACGTTTCCACCAACAACCTGTGCATGGATTGGGTGTCAGAAGAAGCCGCTTATATCCAGGGCACGCCGTACATAGGCGCCAGCTACCCTTATCATGCCGGACCCGGTGGGTACATGGGTGCCTTCATCGCCTGGGATGCCGTTGCCGGCAAACGCGTATGGGAGATCAAGGAAAAATACCCGGTGTGGAGCGGCAGCGTGGTGACAGAGGGTAATGTGGTGTTCTATGGCACCCTGGATGGCTGGTTCAAGGCAGCCAATGCCAGAACCGGCGAATTGCTGTGGAAGTTCAAGGTGGGCTCCGGCGTGGTAGGTGCACCCATCAGCTATCGCGGCCCCGATGGCAAGCAGTACATCGCGGTGTATGCCGGCATCGGTGGCGACTGGTTCCTGCTGGCGGGCGATGTGCGCTCGGATGATCCGGCCGACATCAGGCCGCCGCCGGACGTGACGCCCGACCTCTGGCGCTACACCAGCCAGGGCGGCATCCTGTGGATATTCTCGCTATGAAACGCCTGGCATTGTTGCTGCTGGCATTCAACCTGGTTGCCTGCGGCCAGCAGGACAGCAGTGAACCCGTTGCGCAGGACAAACCACTCGCGGATCCAGCAACAGCCACCACGCCGGCCAGTGGATTGCCGCCCAAAGTCCGCTACCTTGAATATCCCGCCAGCGGTGAAGAGACTCCGGCAAGCGTGCTGCGCAGCAACCCGCTGGACATCAACGACTCGGTGATACGAACCGGCGAAACCCTGTTCGCGGCGATGAATTGCGATGGCTGCCATGGTGGTGGCGGGTTTGGCGTGGTGGGCCCCAGCCTGATCGACGGCCGCTGGCGTTACGGCGGCGACGACGGCGCGGTGTTTCAGTCCATTTACTATGGCCGGCCCAGGGGCATGCCGGCTTACGGTGGACTACTCAACGAGACCGTGGTGTGGCAACTGATCAGCTACCTGCGGGCGCAGCCCCAACCCGATGTGGTGCCGACTCTGGCCTGGACGGAGTAACCAGGCGGGTTCAGAGCTCCGGCGCGCAAGAATGGCCGATACGTGGCATGTCGCGAGCAGCGCTCGCTGCTACAAGACATGAATGTAGGAGGCAGCCCTGCTCGCGACAGAGAGCCCCACAGGGCTTGCCTCACCCCGCCAGGCAGGGCCTCACCGCTTTTGATCCTTCGGCCTGGATGGCGTGGTATTTCACCAGGAACGAGTCATCGATCCTTTTAAGTGATGCCGAAACTTTGGGGTCGCGATAGCGGCTCCGGTGGCGCGGCCCGCCGTTGTACATGGCATAAGTAGAACGAACCAGGTTTTCCGGGTTGTTGTTGATTTCGTGTTCTTTCTTGCGGATGGCGTAGTCCACCAGGTAGTGCACCAGGATTTCATTGCCGGCGCGGGCGTTGTAACCCACGTTATTGGCAATGGCGTCCACATCGTAGACACCGCGCCAGACATGCACATTCACCTGCATCAGCCCCACTGAGCCGGCGGAAGACTTGATCGCTTCCACCGCGCCGTTTCGCATCACGTATTGCCTCCAGCAGGATTCCTGCCAGGCGGTGGCGCGCAGCAGCGCGTCGTACAACCCGAAGTATTCGACCGGCACCTTGCCCTTGTCGCGCTCGGCCTCCGCGATCACGTCCAGCAGCACCTTCATGGTGTCGAGGTAGCGGTCGATATCCTTGCGGGCCGGCACCCAGCCGTTCAGTTGCCGCGCCAGGTCGGGTGGAATTTGCGCCGCATGGGAGCTCGGCACCAGCCAGTTGAGCAACATCAGCAGGATG
>CBFGWJ010000143.1:0-5929 GCA_965652335.1 uncultured Gammaproteobacteria bacterium
TCCAGTTCATCCATGCGCTGCACAAACTGCTGCGAAGTCGCGGTCTGGTCCAGGTCACTGACTGCGACTGACATGCCGGCACCCGAACCTCCGCCGGAGAATATCGAACCGAAGAAGGCCGCGAACAGCAGCGGAAAGCCAAAGGTGAAAAACAGCGTCACCTTGTCGCGGAACAACAGTTTCAGGTCCTTGACCACCATCGCCATCAGTACACCCATGTTCAGTCCCTCAGGTGCCGGCCGGTGAGATTCAGGAACACCTGCTCCAGGTTGGGACGGGCCAGGCTGAATTCACTCATGTCGCAGCCCGCTGCCAGCAAGCGTTGGAGTTCCGCCAGCGGATGGCTGGTGCTGAGGCTTTTTTCGGTGCCACCATCCATGTAACTGAGCACGCTGTCACCGCCGTGTTGCCGGATCAGGCGGTCTACCGTATCCAGTGCCAGCAGCCTGCCCTGCTCGACGATGCCCACCCGGTCACACAGCTTCTCGGCCTCTTCCATGTAGTGCGTGGTGTAGACAATGGTCATGCCCCGGGCTTTCAGCGCCAGGACGCTCTCGAACAAGCGGTTGCGCGATTGCGGGTCCACCCCCACGGTCGGTTCGTCCAGCAGCAGGATTCGCGGTTCATGCAACAACGCGATGGCCAGGTTCAGGCGGCGCTTCATGCCTCCGGAATAATTCTCCACCCGGTCACGCGCACGGTCACTGAGACCCACGAAATCCAGCACGCGATCACAGGCGGAATTGAGCGCTTTGCCCTGCAGTCCGTACAGCCGGCCGAAAAATTCCAGATTGTCCCGGGCGGAGAGCTCTTCATATACGGCCAGTGCCTGTGGTGCAATGCCCAGCTGGCGCTTGGCCGCCTGGCCGACCGGGCTCAGGCCATCCACCAGCACACTTCCCGAAGTGGGCCGCAGCTGGCCGGAGATCATGGAGATCAGCGTACTCTTGCCGGCTCCGTTGGGGCCCAGCAGGCCGAAAATCTCGCCCCGGGGAATGTGTATCGAGAAGTCGTGAACTGCCAGCAGGTCAGCAAAACTGCGGCTGACATTATCGAGTTGGATCATGCATGGCCCACCCCTTGGGGCAAGTAACGTTTCTATGAATTATCGGCGGCTTTTCGATGATATCGGGAAGCTCTGATTAATTCATCCTTGAATTATCAGAGCACGCAAAACAAAAAATGTGATTTTTGTTTTGATTCATTTTCAATGATTTGCAATCATCGAAAATGTTGGCGCATCCCTGTGCCAAGGAAACCCTGAATGAATCAGAGTTTCCATAGAATTTCCCGCCGTTGTGAAGGCTGTGAAGTCCGGCAGGTTCGGCATCATCGGTTTGGAGGTGGCTGATCCCTGTCAGGCCGATTGAGTCCGGCCGGGCGATTGCGTAGCATGGATCCCGGCGCGTATGACAGCTGACCCCGGCCGGTCCGAAATCACTCGGACAGGTAATGGAGAGCCCGAATGAACCATCTATCCTGCAGCAACCAACGGGGCGGAAGCCTGTTGGGAAACATTTTCCTGCTGGCATTGTTTGTTTATGGCGTTTACCTCGGAATCCAGTATGTGCCGCAATATCTCGAGTCCAGGACGATCGATTCGGTATTGCAAAGCATTCAAGACCAGCACCAGTCGAACCGCTTCGACAGCGCCCAACAGGTTGACCAGGCCATCAGGAGGAACCTGAACATGAACCAGATGGACGATATGGTCAAACATGTGCGGGTGCGTGCGATCCCGCCGGGATTCAGCATCGAGGTCAACTACCAGCGTGAGCTGGACCTGATTTTCCGGAAAATGACCCTGTCCTACGACAAGACCGTTGACCTGGATTGATGGCTCCCCACACGCCGACATTACGGCGTTCACCAGCGTTCGGACCGTGATGGTTCACGCACCGACCGGCACTTCCCGCCGTGGACAGTGATGGCAGTTACTACCTGGTCTGCCTGCTGCCGGTGATACTTCCCGTGTTGTTCTGGACCGCGTATCACTGGCATGCTGATCGGCACCTGCCGGAACCACCAGGACATCTGCTGTTGGCATTCCTGCTGGGCATTGCTTCGTTCTACCTGGGATTATTGATGTACTGGCTGCTGGGCCAGATCGACCAGCGCCAGGACGCATTCGCCCTGGCCGCCAATGACCTGCCCGGCCTGCTGCTGTACAGCATCTCGGTAATCGGCGTGATCGAGGAGACGGTGAAGATCCTGCCGTTTGTGCTCATCGTGTTGCGCTTTCGGGAGTTCGATGAGCCCATCGACGGCATCATTTACGCTTCATTCATCGCGCTGGGCTTCGCTGCGCTGGAAAACCTGTATTACCTGGATTCCCTGACCACCGCCCAGGCTTACGCCCGCGGCTTCGCCAGCCCGGTAGTGCATATCGTGTTTGCGTCGATCTGGGGATATCACATTGGCAAGGCGCGACTGCAAGGCAGGCCGCTGTTACCGGTCATCCTGCTGGTATTGCCAATTACCGCAATCCTGCACGGATTCTATGACTTCCTTGCCATCGGGCTGCCCAATGTCGCGCTGCCGGCCGTTGCCGCCCTGATTGTGGGGCTTTGGATCCGCCGCCTGTACCTGATCCGCGACCTACACAACGCGTACCGCCAAAGCAGCCAGTGGCCTGATGCCCGAATCTCCCGGCCGCGTGAGCCCGGCCAAAAATCAGTCGAATGAGTTCTTGAAGATCAGGTCTTCCGAAACGTCCAGATCGATGGTTTCCATGGCATGGTTATTGTCCGGATCGGGATCATCAATTCCGGCGGACACTTGCGCTGTGCTCACCAGTGAACCGCTGGCGCTGGCAGCAACCACGCAGGTGGCGGAGTAGTTCACCTGGGTGCCTTTTGGCAGGTTGACGGTATGGTTGACATTGCCCGTTCCGGACGCTGGACAGGATGCTCCAGAGCCCGCCTGGCAGGTCCAGCTGCACTGGGTCAATTCAGCCGGAAACGCGCTCTGCACGGTGACCTGGCTCACAGCGCTGGAGCCGGCATTGCTGGCCGTCATGGTTAAATTGACCGGCTGGCCCGGCTTTGGTGCCGCGGTGGTGTTTTGCAGGGAGATGGCCAGATCCGCCAGGTAGCTGATGGTGTCCGTGTCCGTGGCATTGTTGTTCCCCGTCACGGGGTCCGGGATCAGTGATGCAACACTGGCCGAGTTCACCAGCGATCCGCTGGCTGCGCCATCCACATCACAGATGGCGGTGAATATCGCGCTGCCTTGCGGCGGAAGATTAACATTCTGGTTGATGTTGCCGTTGCCGGCTGAAGCACAACTTCCGCCTCCGGTGGCTTCGCAAATCCACTCGCAATTCCGCAGCTTGTTGGGAAACGCATCGCTGACCAGGGCGCTGGTGACCGCGGATGGGCCGCTGTTGCTGGCCACCAGTGTATAGATCACGGATTCTCCGGCGATGACCGTGCTTTGTTCATTGCTGAGAGTAACGGCCAGGTCAGCATTGCTGGACAGGGTGTCCGTATCGGTGGAACTGTTGTTGCCGGGTACCGGATCTGTTGTCGCCGCGGAAATGCTGGCGGTGTTCACCAACGAACCCGTGGCGGTTGATCTGACTGTGCAGGTTGCGCTGAAGGTCACGCTGCCGTTCACCGGCAGGTTCACGCTGCGGTTGATACTGCCACTGCCACTGCTGACTCCGCAGCTGGCGCCGCCGGAGGAGCCACAAGTCCAGCTGCAATTCTGCAGGTTGGAATTGAAGGCATCGGTAACCGTAGCGTTGCTGACACTGCTGGGGCCGGCATTGCTGGCCACGATGGTATAGGTCGTTTGCGCACCCGGGGTACTGCTGCTGGTACCGTTGGTCTTGGTGATACGCAGGTCGGCGCTGCTGTTGAGCGTATCGGAGTCGGTGGCGCTGTTGTTACCCGGCACCGGATCGGGCGTCGCGGACGACACCGTTGCGGTATTGACCAGCGAACCACTGGCTCCCGTCGCCACGGTGCAGCTGGCGCTGAAGGTCACGCTGCCGTTCACCGGCAGGTTGACGCTGCGGTTGATGTTGCCGCTGCCGCTGCTCACGCCGCAACTGGCGCCGCCCGCCGCATTGCAGGTCCAGCTGCAGTTCTGCAGGTCGGCACCGAAAGTATCGCTCACCGTGGCGCTGCTGACATTGCTGGGGCCGGCATTGCTGGCCACGATGGTGTAAGTCGTTTGCCCGCCAGGTGTCGCACTGCTGGTGCCGTTGGTCTTGGTAATGCCCAGGTCAGCGCTGGCGCCCAGCGTGTCGGTATCGGTGGCGCTGTTGTTGCCGGGCACCGGGTCGGACGTTGCGGATGACACCGTCGCGGTATTGACCAGCGAGCCGCTGGCGCTGGCCGACACATTGCAGCTGGCGCTGAAGGTCACGCTGCCATTGGCCGGCAGGTTGACGATCCGGTTGATATGCCCACTGCCGCTGCTCACGCCGCAGCTGGCTCCTCCTGCGGCACTGCAGGTCCAGCTGCAGTTCTGCAGCTCGGTGGCGAAGGTATCCACCACGGTGGCATTACTGACATTGCTCGGCCCGGCATTGCTGGCCACGATGGTATAGGTGGTCTGTCCACCAGGTGTCGTGCTGCCGGTGCCATTGGTTTTGCTGATGCTCAAATCCGCGCTGGCATCAAGGTTGTCAGCGTCGGTGGCGCTGTTGTTGCCCGGCACCGGGTCCGGCGCGGTGGATGAAATCGTGGCCGTGTTGCTGAGTGATCCCGTGGCGCTGGATTTAATGCCGCAGCTGGCTGTGAACGTGGCGCTGGCCCCAGCCGGAAGATTCACGGATTGGCTGATGTTGCCACTGCCGGAAGCCGCACAACTGCCACCGCCGGAGCCGCTGCAGGTCCAGCTGCAATTTTCCAGGTTGGCGGGAAACGTGTCGGTTACCGTCGCGTTGCTTACCGCGCTGGGACCGGCATTGCTGGCCACAATGGTGTAACTCGTCTGCGTGCCGGGTGTGCTGGTGCCGGTGCCGTTGGTCTTGGTGATGCCGAGGTCCGCGCTGATGTCGAGCGAGTCGGTATCAGTCGCGCTGTTGTTGCCCGGCACCGGGTCAGGGGTGGAGGAAGAAACCGTTGCGGTATTCACCAGCGAACCGTTCGCGCTCGGCGAAACAGTGCAGCTGGCGCTGAAGGTCACGCTGCCGTTGGCCGGCAGGTTGACGCCGCGGTTGATGTTGCCACTGCCACCACCACCTCCACAGCTGGCGCCACCGGCCGCGTTGCAGGTCCAGCTGCAGTTCTGCAGACTGGCACTGAAGTTGTCGCTTACCGTGGCGTTGCTGGCATTGCTCGGCCCGGCATTGCTGGCCACGATGGTGTAGGTTGTCTGTCCGCCGGGCGTGGAGCTGCTGGTGCCGTTGGTTTTGGTGATACCCAGGTTGGCACTGGCGCTCAGCGTATCGGTATCCGTGGCACTGTTATTGCCCGGCGCCGGATCGTGTGTCGCCGAGGAGACGGTTGCCGTGTTCACCAGCGAGCCGGTGGCGCTGGGCGACACCGTGCAGCTGGCACTGAACGTCACGCTGCCGTTGGCTGGCAGGTTGACGCTGCGGTTGATGTTGCCACTGCCACTGCTGACGCCACAGCTGGCGCCCCCGGTGGCGCTGCAGGTCCAGCTGCAACTCTGCAGGTCAGCATTGAAAGTATCACTCACCGTGGCGCTGCTGACATTGCTCGGGCCGGCATTGCTGGCCACGATGGTATAGGTGGTCTGGCCACCGGGTGCGCTGCTGCTGGTGCCGTTGGTCTTGGTGATAGCCAGGTCGGCACTGGCTGGCAAGACATTGTCATGGCAGATGGTCGCCTCATCCAGCACCGGAGTCGCTGAAGGGTTGGTGGTGGACAACACGGCCTTGTACTTGAGATACCGGAAGCCGTTGAACTGGCTCAGGTTCGCGCCGGTGGAAGTGAAATAGCTGCCGGCGGTG
>CBFGWJ010000144.1:0-5895 GCA_965652335.1 uncultured Gammaproteobacteria bacterium
ATCGTGTCCAAGGCCAGCAGCAGTACCGCGCAGAACAGTGCCGGCGGCAACGTCCATGCCCTCACCGCAGCGCCGGTGGAGCGCAATCCTGGCCTGCCGTTTGACCCGGGCCTGTTTGGCCATATCCGCGTCAACCGCAGTGCCGTGGAGCGGCGGACGGCTACGCTCAGCAAGCGCCGGTCGGTGAAGAAGGAATACCAGGCAGCCTGGCTGCTGCGCGCCATCACCTGCATCGACCTGACCACGCTGGCCGGAGACGATACGCCCGGAAAAGTCCGGCGCCTGTGCCAGAAAGCCATGCACCCGGTGCGCCGCGACATCCTGGAAGGGCTGGGCGTGGCGGATCTCGACATCAAGGTTGGCGCGGTTTGCGTCTACCACAACCTGATTGAAACCGCGGTGCGCGCACTGGCTGGCAGCGGTATTCCAGTGGCCGCGGTATCCACCGGTTTTCCCGCCGGGCAGATTCCGTTGGCGCTGAAGCTGGCGCAGGTGCGGGAGTCGGTGGCGGCGGGCGCCAGCGAAATCGACATTGTCATCAGCCGTGCCAAGGTGCTGACCGGCGACTGGCAAGGGCTGTACGAGGAAGTGCGGCAATACCGCGAGGCCTGCGGCGAGGCGCACATGAAAGCCATCCTGGCCACCGGCGAGCTGGCCACCTTGACCAATGTGGCCAAGGCCAGCTGGGTATGCATGATGGCCGGCTCCGATTTCATCAAGACCAGCACCGGCAAGGAAGCGGTCAATGCTACCCTGCCGTTCAGCCTGGTGATGGTTCGCGCCATTCGCGAATACCACGAACTCACCGGCCATTGTGTCGGCTACAAGCCGGCAGGCGGTATTTCCAAAGCCAAAGAGGCCATCGATTACCTGGTGCTGATGAAAGAGGAACTCGGCAAGCGCTGGTTGCGAAATGACCTGTTCCGCTTCGGCGCCAGCAGCCTGCTGGGCGATATCGAACGGCAGCTGGAACATCACTTGACCGGCAGTTATTCAGCGCAGTTCCGTCAGTTAGGGCTCGGCAGTTAAGGGCAGGAGAAACGAATGTCAGTACGGGACGCATTTGCCAGCATGGATTATGGGCCGGCGCCGGAAAGCGCCACGGAAGCCAGGGCCTGGCTGCAGCGGCGCCACGCCCGGCTCGACCATTTCATCGATGGTGACTGGGTAGCCCCTTCGGGCGGCAGTTATTTTCCGAGTTACAACCCGGCCAATCGCGAGCAGCTGGCGGAAGTTGCGGATGGTAATGCGGCCGATGTGGACCGGGCCGTGGCTGCGGCCAAAGCGGCGCAACCGGGTTGGGCGGCGCTGGGTGGCCATGCGCGCGCCCGTTATCTGTACGCCGTGGCGCGGCACATCCAGAAAAACAGCCGCCTCTATGCCGTACTGGAAAGCATGGACAACGGCAAGCCCATCCGCGAATCGCGGGATATCGACATTCCGCTGGTGGCGCGGCACTTCTACTACCATGCGGGCTGGGCGCAACTGGCGGAAACCGAACTCGCGGATTACCAGCCGCTGGGCGTGGTGGGGCAGATCATTCCATGGAACTTCCCGTTGCTGATGCTGGCCTGGAAAGTGGCGCCGGCCCTGGCCATGGGCAATACCGTGGTGCTCAAGCCGGCGGAATTCACCTCCATCACCGCGGCTCTGTTCGCGGAGATGTGCCAGGAAATCGGCCTGCCCAAAGGCGTGTTCAACCTGGTGCTGGGCGATCACAAGGCGGGGGAGGCCATCACCGCGCATGCGGATATCGCCAAGCTGGCCTTCACCGGTTCCACCGAAGTCGGGCGGATATTGCGCCGCGCCACGGCCGGCACCGGCAAGAAGCTGACCCTGGAACTCGGAGGCAAATCACCCTTTATCGTGTTTGAGGACGCCGATCTCGACAGCGTGGTGGAAGGCCTGGTCGATGCCATCTGGTTCAACCAGGGCCAGGTCTGCTGCGCCGGTTCACGCCTTCTGGTGCAGGAGTCGGTGGCTGCAAGGCTGCACGACAAGGTCAGGCAGCGCATGTCCAAACTGGTGATCGGCGATTCACTGGACAAGAGCGTGGACATCGGCGCCCTGATTGACCCGAGCCAGGTGGAGAGGGTCAGCAAACTGGTGGAACTGGGTGTGCAGGAGGGTGCGGAGAAATGGCAGCCGCGCTGCGAGTTGCCGGCCGAAGGCTGTTTCTACCCGCCAACCCTGCTCAGTGATGTACAACCGGCATCAACCCTGGCGCAGGAAGAGATTTTCGGGCCGGTGCTGGTTTCGATGTCCTTCCGAACGCCCGGCGAAGCGGTGCAGCTGGCCAACAACAGCCGTTACGGCCTGGCGGCGAGCATCTGGACGGAGAATATCAACCTGGCGCTGGATATCGCGCCGCAGGTCAAAGCCGGCTCGGTGTGGGTCAACTGTACCAACCAGTTTGATGCGGCAGCCGGCTTTGGCGGTTACCGGGAATCCGGCTTCGGTCGCGAAGGCGGTCGGGAAGGCCTGTTCGAATACCTCAAGCCCAACTGGGAAAGCGAACTCTCAACGGAACCGGTTAACCCGCTACCCAAAATGGACGGCAAGGCCGAAGCGCCGGTCTCCGACCTGCCGCCCATTGACCGTACCGCCAAGCTCTATATCGGTGGCAAGCAGGTGCGCCCTGATGGCGGTTACAGCCGGCCGGCGGTTGATGCCCGGGGCCGGGTGATTGCGGAAGTTCCGCTGGGTAACCGCAAGGACATCCGCAATGCGGTGGAAGCCGCGCGAGCAGCCCGAGGCTGGGGTGGCACCACCGCCCACAACCGCGCGCAGGTAATGTATTACATCGCCGAGAACCTGGCGGCACGGGCCGAGGAATTCAGCCGCCGCTCGGCGCAGCTCAGCGGCAGTGCGCCGGAGGCTGCGGCTGTGGAAATTTCCCGCTGCATCGAGCGTATCTATACCTATGCGGCCTGGTCGGACAAATTCGACAGCCAGGTGCATGCCACGCCGTTTCGCAATGTGACACTGGCCATGAAAGAACCGCTGGGCGTGATCGGCATCGTGGCGCCCGAGGAAGCCGGCTTGCTGGGCCTGGTGTCCACCGTGATGCCGGCCATTGCCATGGGCAATGCCGTGGTGGTGGTGCCTTCGGAACATTACGCCCTGCTGGCAACGGACTTCTACCAGGTGCTGGATACATCCGACCTGCCGGGTGGCGTGGTCAACATCGTCACCGGCAGCCAGGATGAGCTGACCGATGTACTGGCGCGGCATTACGACATCGAAGGCCTGTGGTACTGGGGCAGCGCCGCCGGCAGCAAGCTGGTGGAGGAACAGGCCGCGGCCACCATGAAACGCACCTGGGTGAACCATGGACGCTTTCACGACTGGAACAGCCGGGAACAGGGCGAAGGCGAGGAATTTCTCCGCCATGCCGTTGAAATCAAGAATATCTGGATTCCCTACGGCGAGTAAAACCTGGTTTCAATGTTCAATTCCGCAAAGTTGAAAGCCCGCAACCTGGCACTGCTCGGTATTGCCGCCCTGCCTTTCCTGAACGCCTGTGCCACCGTGGTGGCCCAGGCAGGCAGCGGCCTGGCCGGCAATCTCACCGTGGCCATGATGAACCAGGATGATCCCGACATCGTGCGTGACGGCGCGCCCGCCTATCTGCTGATGCTGGACAGTTTTGTCGAAGGCTCGCCCGACAATGCGGCAGTGCTGGCGGCTGCGGCCGAGCTGTATTCGGCCTACGGCGTGGTTTTCGTGGATGAACCACTACGCGCACAGCGCCTGACTGCCCGCGCCCAATCCTATGGACAACGCGCCATCTGTGCCGCGGCGGAAGAACTCTGCGGCTCCTGGGAATTGCCCTATGAATCCTTTGTCGAGGCCCTGAAGACAGTCAGGCCGAAACAGGCGGGCATGCTGTTCACCTACGGCTTGAGCTGGATCGCCTATATCCAGGCCCACGGCGACGATTACACCGCGCTGGCGCAGTTGCCGCAAACCGAGGCCATACTCGAGCGGGTGCAACAGCTCGACCCGGCTTACCGGGCCGCCACGGTGGAGCACTATCTCGGTGTCCTCAATACCATCAGGCCACCGGCGCTGGGTGGCAATTTTGAGGCCGGCCTGGCGCATTTCCAACGGGCTCTTGAACTTTCCGGGGGCAATGATCTTAGTGTCAAGGTGGATTTCGCCCGTTACTACGCGCGCACCCTGTACGAGCGCGAGTTGCATGACCGGCTGCTGCAGGAAGTGATGGCAGCCGACCCGACGCAACGCGGCTACACGCTGTTCAATACGCTGGCGCAGGAAAGTGCCGCTGAGCTGTTGGCATCGGCGGATGACTATTTTTAGTGGCCGCACCCATTGACACACAGACCAGGAACGAATGCATGAATGACGTGACAAAAATGCCGGTGCTGCCAATGGTGCTGCTGGCGGCCCTGATGCTGTGGCTACCCGCCCAGGCGCAGGCTCAAACCCAGTCTCAAACGCTGAAGATCGCCACGGTGGTGCCGGAAGGTTCAGCCTGGATGAAATCCATGCGCGAGGGTTCGGATGAAATCCGCCGGCGCACCGACGGAAGGGTCAGCATCAAGCTCTACGGCGGTGGTGTGCAGGGCAATGACAAACAGGTGCAGCGCAAGATGCGCACCGGCCAGTTGCAGGGCGGGGCTTTTACCTCCGGCGCCATGAGCATGTTCCAGCAGGATGCCGACCTGTACGCACTCGGGCTGATTTTCCGCAACGAAGACGAAGTGCAGTACGTGCGGAAGCAGCTCGACAGCGTCCTGATCGACCGCCTGTATGAAGCCGGTTATGTCTGCTTTGGCTTCGCCGGTGGTGGTTTCGCCTACATGATGTCGAATACACCCTTGCGCGAGTCCGGCGACATGAGCGGCCAGAAAGTCTGGACGCCCGAAGGCGATGCCCTGGCCTATGCCGCCCTGGAGGCCATCGGCGTGGCGCCTGTATCCATGCCCATCACTGATGTCATGACCGGCCTGCAAACCGACCTGCTCGACAGTGTCGCTGTCCCTCCGGTGGGCGCGGTGGTACTGCAATGGCACACCCGGCTGAAATACATCACCGAACTGCCGTTGGCTTACGTGTATGCCGGCATCCTGGTTGAGCGCAAGGCATTTGAACGCCTGGCGCCGGCCGACCAGGCCGTGGTGCGGGAAGTGCTGGGGGAGGTTTACCGGGGATTTGATGAAAGTGGCCATAACGACAACCTGGCGGCTTTGCAGGCCCTGCAGGACAGCGGACTGCAGCTGGTGAAGCCGGACCCGGCCCAGGCGGAAGCCTGGCGCAGCGCCGTGGTCAATTCGCAGGTACAGTTGGGTCAAAAAGGCGAGTTTGATCCGGCCCTGCTGCAGCGGATGCAACAACTGCTGGTCGAATACCGCGCACAGGGCGGTTCCTGATCCCGATGAATCACCCTGCCGGGCGGTGGTACAGGTTCCTGCAGGCCGCCGGTCGGTTCGGCCACGCGGTTGAAACCGGCTTGCTGGTGTTGATACTGGGCAGCATGATCCTGCTGGCATTCGGCCAGATCGTAATGCGCAATTTTTTCGACCTGGGGCTGCAATGGGGCGATGAACTGCTGCGCATGCTGGTGCTGTGGGTGGCGGTCGCTGGGGCGGTTGCAGCCAGCCGCACCGACAAACACATCAACATCGCGGTGCTCGACCGGTTTTTGCCCGATCCGGTCCAGCGGGTGGTCAAGGTGCTGGTGTACGGGGTAACAGCCGCTATTTGCGCCATCGTGGCCTGGTACAGCCTGCAGTTTGTCCTGACTTCGCGTGAATTCGACGACCGGATCCTGGGTGATGTTCCGGCCTGGTGGTTGCAAATGGTGCTGCCCGTCGGTTTCGGCCTGATCACCTGGCGTTATGGCCTGTTTTTCCTGCGTGACGTGGCCAA
>CBFGWJ010000145.1:0-5895 GCA_965652335.1 uncultured Gammaproteobacteria bacterium
CAACCGGAGGAAGCAACTGTGGATAACGATACTGAGTTAAAGCTGGACGAGCAGCACGCGCTGTTGTATGCCAAGCGCATGAAAGAGTTTTATGAGTTCCTGGCAACCTATGTGGTCATGGCGCTGGTTTTCCTGGTGGTATTCCATGGCGAACCCGTGGTCTACATCATTTTCGCGGGGCTGGGCGTGGGCCTGGTGGTGCAGGGCCTGATTGCGTTCGAAAAAGTGGGCTTCCTGAGCCCCGGCTGGGAACGGCGAGTGGCGGAGCGTAAACTGGGACGCAAGTTGTAGGTTGCCGGATACCTGAGCAAGGAAGGCCCGCAGTTCATGAACACCCAGCGCATCTTTTCCATGGCATTCGCCAAGGTCTATCCCCTGTATATCAAGAAAGCCGAGCGGAAAGGCCGCAGCAAGGCAGAGGTGGACCAGATCATCCGCTGGCTCACGGGGTATACCCAGAAAGGCCTGGAAAAGCAGATCGAGAAGCAACATGACTTCGCAACCTTCTTTGCCCAGGCTCCCGCCCTCAATCCGAATGTTTCGCTCATCAAGGGTGTGGTGTGTGGCGTGCGCGTTGAAACCATCGAAGACCCGCTGATGCAGAAGATCCGCTGGATGGATATCCTGATTGATGAATTGGCACGCGGAAAAGCCATGGAGAAGATCCTGCGATGAAGGCGAAACGGATTGCGCCTGCTATTCTGGAGTGGCCAGTTGTAGAATGATTTTTTGAATACGCTTCCTGGAGTGACGGACCCATGCTCAACCTGAACATCAACGGCAATGAACTGGAGGTCGATGTCGACCCCACAACACCCTTGTTATGGGTGCTGCGCGAACAACTGGGCCTCACCGGCACCAAGTACGGTTGCGGCATCGCCCAGTGCGGTGCCTGCACCGTACATCTCGATGGCGCCGCCGTGCGCTCCTGCGTGTTTCCCGTGAGCGCCGCGGTGGGCAAACCCATCACCACCATCGAAGGGCTGGCCGAGGGTGAAAAGCTGCACAAGGTGCAGCAGGCCTGGATCGACCACGATGTGCCGCAATGCGGCTACTGCCAGACCGGCATGATCATGGCCGCAACCGCGCTGCTGCAGGACAAGCCACAGCCCACCGATGCCGACATTGATTCGGCCATCACCAATATCTGCCGCTGCGGCACCTTTGTGGAAGTCCGCAAAGCCATCCACGCAGCAGCCAAGGCCTGAGGTGAGCACCATGAAACTGCAAAAAACCCTCAGCCGTCGTTCTTTCCTGGTCAATTCCGCCCTGGCCGGTGGTGGCCTGGCGATTGGCCTGAAGTTTCCCGCCACGATCCTCGCCGATGAAGCCGCAGCCGCCGGAACCAATGGCGCGGCTGAAGTGGGCGTTTGGGTATTGATCCATCCTGATGACCAGGTGGTGATCCGCATTGCCCGCTCGGAAATGGGCCAGGGCACGCTCACAGGTCTGGCGCAACTGGTGGTCGAGGAACTGGAGTGCGACTGGAACAAGGTCAGCACCGAGTACCCGACTCCGGGCGAAAGCGCCCGCCGCGGCAAACCCTGGGGCAGTTTCAGCACCGGTGGCAGTCGCGGTATTCGCAGTTCACAGGAGTACGTGCGAAAGGGCGGGGCGGTGGCGCGCATGATGCTGGTGCAGGCAGCGGCGGATCAATGGGGCGTGCCGGCCAGTGAGTGCATCGCGGCCAACAGCGTGATCACCCACCAACCCACCGGGCGAATGGTCAGTTTCGGAGCAGTGGCCGCCGCGGCCTCCCGGCTGGAGCCACCGGAAACTGTTGCCCTCAAGCCGCCGTCCGAATGGAAAGTGATTGGGCAACCCCTGAAACGCCTTGATACCCATGACAAAGTGACGGGCAAGCAGGTCTATGGCGCTGATGTACAGTTGCCCGACATGCTCAATGCCTGCGTAAAGCGCTGCCCGGTGTTCGGCGGCAAGGTGAAGGGCTTTGATGCCAGCCAGGTGGCGAGTATGCCCGGGGTGCACAAGGTGGTACAGGTGGGTGACGATACCGTGGCTGTGGTTGCCGCAACGTGGTGGCAGGCCAAGACCGCGCTGGACAAGCTGCCCATCGAATGGGACGAAGGTGAGAATGCCGGTGTTTCCACGGCAACCGCCGATACGATGATGCAGGAGGGCCTGGAAGCGAATGAGGCCTTTGAAGGCAATCGTGCGGGTGATGTGGGCACGGCAATTTCCGGCGCCAGCAAAACCCTCGAGGCGGTGTACGCCTACCCGCACCAGAACCACGCGCCGATGGAGCCCATGAATGCCACCGTGCACTACACCCCGGAACGCTGTGAAGCCTGGGTGCCCATGCAGGATGGCGAAGGCGCATTCAACGAACTGGTCACAGTCACCGGGCTGAAACCGGAACAGTGCGAAGTGCACAAGCTGTTGCTGGGCGGTGGATTTGGCCGTCGCTTCAATTACCCGAATAACGACTTCCTCACCCAGGCCATCACCATCGCCATGCAGGTGCCCGGCCGGCCGGTGAAGATGCTGTGGTCCCGTGAGGAAGACATGGCGCAAGGCCGCTTTCATCCGGTGATGCAGTGCAAGATGACCGGCGCGCTTACCGCCGATGGCAAGCTGGAAGGTTTCAAAATGAGGCTGTCCGGCCAGTCCATCCTGGCGGGAGCCATGCCGGCAGTGCTGGAGCAAACGGGAGGCAAGGACCCGGCAACCTTCCAGGGCCTGAATCCGGAAGGTGAAGCCGCGTTCGGCTACACCATTCCCAACCTGCTGATCGACCATGCCATGCGCAATCCGCCGGTGCCGCCGGGGTTCTGGCGTGGCGTGAACATCAACCAGAACGCCATCTTCCTGGAATGCTTCATCGATGAGCTGGCGGATGCCGCGGGACAGGATCCATGGCAGTTCCGCCGCGGCCTGATGCAGCAGCATCCGCGCAACCTGGCGGTACTGGACGCCGCGGCCGAGGGCATCGGCTGGAACGAACCGACTCAACCCGGTGTATACCGCGGCATGGCCCAGATCATGGCGTTTGACAGTTACGTGGCGGCCGCCTGTGAGCTGTCGGTGAGCGAGGACAAGAAGGTCAAGATACACCGCATCATCGCGGCCACCGACCCGGGCTACGTGGTGAACCCGGCGCAGATACGCCGCCAGGTGTCCGGTTCATTCGTGTACGGACTTTCCGCCCTGTTCATGCAGAAGTGCACGCTGAAGGACGGCCGCATCGAGCAGCTCAATTTTGATACCTATCCGTCCATGCGGATTGCGCAGATGCCCGAAGTGGAAACCATCATCATTTCGGGAGCCGCGAAAGACGGCAGCGGTACCTGGGGTGGCGTGGGCGAGCCCACCATCGCGGTGGCGGCGCCGGCGGTGCTGAACGCCATCTACCGCGCCACCGGTGAGCGCCTGCGCACGGTGCCGCTGAAGGATCACGGTTACACGCTGGTCTGAAGCCGGTCCGCTCCCTCAAATCGGCCCGGTCAGGATGATGTTGTATTCTGGTGTATCCTGACCGGGCTGTTTGCTGGCAGACAGTCGTGCTGCAGGCGTTTGCAAGGGAGGGAAATTTGCCATGCTTCGAACTGTAAAAATCATCCTCGTGCTGGTGGTGGCCTTGTGGGGCTTCACCGGCGCGTTTGGCAATCTCGATGACTGGAACGGCACCCTGGGGGCGGTGGGCGCTGTCACCTCCATGGTCACTTTTGATGAGGCGCCCACCAGTTGGCGCGCCACTTCCAACCCGGTGATCGTCTGGTTGGGCGCGCTGTTCATCCTGTTGTCGAAAATCGCCGGCGCGGTGTTCTGCACCATTGGCGGTTTGCGCATGTGGGCCGCCAGGTCGGGAAATGCGCTGCAGTTCCAGGCTGCCAAGCAGCCTGCGCTGGTCGGCTGCGCCATCATGGTGATCATGCTGTTCGGCGGTTTCATCGTCATCGCCGAAACCTGGTTTGAGCTGTGGCGCTCCGAAGCCATGCTGGGCCCGGTGCTGGGCTCCGCGTTCCGTTATGCCGGCCTGATCCTGTTGATTGCGCTGTTCGTCGCCAGCCGGGACGAATGACCAGCCGGGCGTCGACCCACAACACCCTGCTGGCCACACTGCTGCTGCTGATGGTGGTGTTGTCGGCGCAGTTGATCGGATTGCTGCGCACCCACCAGTTGCTGGTGACCGACCTGGCCGAACTGCGCCACGTGCGCTACGGCATGCTCAATGCCAATCACTGGGTGCAGCAGATCAGTGACATTGTGGAAATCAAGATCCGCGAGATCGAGCTGGAAGGCGAAAAGCGTGCAGCGGCTAAAGCAGCCATCGAGAACATACTCGACACCATGCTCACCGCGGCCGACCAGTATGTCCGCGAACAGCACACCACCGGCGACTGGTGGGACCGGACCACAGGGCGCATCAAGGAAAGCATGCGCAGCACCCTGATGGACATCGAAACGGTGAAGGCCGGCATTCCCGGTTATGCCGACCTGATCCTGGAAGAGCTGGACAAGCCGGAAACGCGACAGGAGATCAACAAGTTCCTGACTGAATTCGTCAGTGACTTTGCCGCCTCTTCTTTTGGAATCGTGGACGATTCGATTCGCGATGCGGTGCGCGAGCGGCACGGTTGCGAAGGCGCCATCAACGACTGCAAGGTGCTGATCAGGGACCGGCTGGCCAGCGTGGATGCCACTGCGCGCAGCCATTCGTTGCTGACTCTTCTGTGCGCTGCCCTCATGTTGCTGCTGGTCACCCGCACCGCCGCCCGGGATAATCGCGCGCAGTGGATGCTGTTGTGCGGTGCCGCGCTGGTGCTGCTGCTGTGTGGCCTTCTGACACCCATGCTGGAGGTGGAGGCACAGATCACACACCTGCGCTTCATGCTGTTGGGTCATCCGGTCGAATTCTTCAACGAGGTGCTGTATTTCCAGAGCAAGAGCATTTTCGACGTGGTTTCCATCCTGATGTCGAAACGTGAGCCGGACATGATCCTGGTGGGTGTGCTGCTGGTCACGTTCAGCGTCATCTTTCCCATGCTGAAACTGTTGAGCTCGGTTCTGTATGTATACGCCGGAGGGGCCATGCGGGAAAATGTACTGGTCAGGTTCTTCGCCCTGAAGTCCGGCAAATGGTCGATGGCGGATGTGATGGTGATCGCCATCCTGATGGCCTACATCGGGTTCAATGGCATGATTTCCAGCCAGCTCGACCTGATATCCAGGGGTGCGGTGGCTTCCGACATGAGCGTGCTCACCACCAACGGCACCGCCCTTCAACCGGGCTTTTTCATGTTCCTGGCGTTTTGCGTTTTCAGCCTGTTGGTTTCGGGGTTGATGGAAGACACATGAGCGGCCGTGGCGCCATGCCACACTGTCATTCAAACCGTAGTTCCGCACTTTAGAGGAAGTTCGCATGAGCACAGAAAACTCGATTCTCAGCCTGGCCAACCCGGTGTTTGCAACTTACCTGCTGACCGCCTCCATCATGCTGTTGAAACTGATGCTGCAACCCTGGGTGACCGTGCAGCGCATGATGAAGGTCAAGGGCGGTTTCCGCAGCCCGGAAGACCTGAAGAAAACGCCACTGAACCCGAACCCCGACCCCGGCCAGCTGGAACCCAACGAGTATGTGGAACGCTCGCGGCGCATGAACCTGAATGACCTGGAAAGCATTCCCGCTTTCGTTGCAGCCGGCCTGTTGTTTGTGCTGGTCAGCCCGCCGTTGCTGTTCGCGCAGATCGTGCTGTGGGGCTACGTGATCGCCCGTGCGGCCCACATGGTGGCTTACGCCACCGGCCAGATCCACGACATCCGCGCCACGTTCTGGACCTTCAGTTCGCTGGCGGTGCTGGTGATGCTGGGCTACACGCTGGTGCAGGTATTTTCAGGCTGACCGTCGCGAACCGGGTGCCGGTCACTGGCCGG
>CBFGWJ010000146.1:0-5886 GCA_965652335.1 uncultured Gammaproteobacteria bacterium
AAAGTTGCTTATCTTTCCAGCGATTTCTGCCAGCACCCGGTGGCCTATTTCATCCTTCCGGTACTGCAGAAACACAACCGCCAGCATGTTCGCAGCTACCTTTATTACACCCGCGAGACGCATGATGACTTTACCGCGAAATTCGAGGCCGCCGCGGACCAGTTTCTGTCAGTGTGGGACTACGACGACCAGGCCCTGGCCAGCCAGATGGAACGCGATGGAATTGACATCCTGGTCGACCTCAATGGAGCCAGCAGTGGCCACCGCATGACATTGCTGTCACAGCGTGCAGCGCCGGTGCAGATCACCTGGCTGGGCTATCCCAATACCTCCGGCCTGCCCAGCGTGGATTATCGCATCGTGGATGGCGTTACCGACCCGGCGCCGGAAGCAGCGGCCCTGAATCGTGAAAAGCTCCTTTACTTGCCCCGGCTGTTCTCGGTTTACGACCCTGTCACTCCATTGCCCGACGTTGCGCCTGCGCCGTTTGAGCGGAACGGTTATGTCACTTTCGGCAGCTTCAACAATATCAACAAGCTGACCGATCGGCAGCTGTCCCTCTGGGCCGGCGTGCTGCAGCGGGTTGAAGACTCGCGCCTGTTGTTCAAATACCCTACGCTGGATTTCAACGCCTTGCGGGAGAGCCTGCTCCAGCGAATGCTGGCGGCGGGAATTGGCTCCGAGCGAATACTGTTTCAGGGGCTGGCGCCAGGGCGCGAAGAGCATTTGCGGGCGTTTGGCAACATCGACATTCATCTCGACTCGTTTCCCTACCATGGCACTACCACGAGTTGCGAAAGCCTGGTGATGGGAGTACCCGTGGTGACACTGGCCGGGCGGGAACATCGTTGCCGTGTCGGCGCCAGCCTGCTGCATTCGCTGGACTGCGACCAATGGGTTGCGCACTCACCGGACGAATACATCCGGATCGCCGCACAGCTGGCGGCTGGAAAGTCCGCCCTGGCGAGTGCTCGAGCGGGATTGCGCGCCAGGATGCAGTCTTCCGCACTGATGGATGCAAGCGCATTTGTCGCTGACCTGGAACAGGCTTACCGGCAGTGCTGGGAACACTGGTGCCGCGGTTCGGGCCCGGTGGCATGAAAGGCCAGGCTGTCCGGCGAGCCATTTGACGCCGCGTCCTGTAGGAAATTTGCTCGAATTGCATGGCTGCGCCCAATTTGACTTCCTGGGCTCTTGCGAAAATCTGCCACGGAATTATAGTTCCAACAGGGGTAATTCCGGCAGGGGTAATTCTGGCAGGGGCGATTCCTGCAGGGGCGGATCCGGCTTGCGCGAAGTCTGGTTGCCGGCGGCAGAAAAATAAGGGGAGGGGGAATGATTCGTTTGCTGATCGTGGACGACCACGAATTGCTGCGGTTGGGTTTGCGGCAGATTTTTTCTGAATTCCATGATATCGAGGTTGCCGCTGAAGCCGGTGAGGGGGAAACCGCCATCCGCCTGTGCCGCGAGGTGCGTCCGGATGTAGTGGTTCTTGATGTGAGCTTGCCCGGATTGTCCGGGTTTGAACTGACCCGGCGGTTGCGCATGTGCAAACCGCCCGTTGCGGTGCTTGCCTTGTCCGTGCATGAAGCATCGCCGTATCCGGAACGCATGATGGAAGCAGGGGCCAGCGGCTACCTCACCAAGGGCTGTTCGGTCAGCGAACTCGTTCAGGCCGTCCGGACCGTGGCCAGGGGCGGGCGGCACATCGGTTCGACCATAGCCCAGAAAATGATCCTGGACAGTATGGATGGCCAAAACGGTACGCCGTTTGACAGCCTCTCAGCGCGGGAGATGGAGGTGCTGATGCTGCTGTCGGAAGGCCATCGGCTGTCCGAGATTGCCGACGCCATGCATCTCAGCCCGAAAACCGTGGCCACTTACAAATACCGCATCTTTGAAAAACTGGAAACCCGCAATGACGTGGAGGTCACCCGGCTGGCCATGCGCTACGGGATCGGCGCGCCTGCATGAGTTCGCCGTGCGCCTGGTCAGGAGAAAAAGAGCGCTACCGGAGGTTCCGGTAGCGCCTGTTTATCGTGTGCAGATCGGTTTGTGGTGCATTTGAGCGCAGGAGTTATCCAGCTGCCCGCTTATTCCGCGCTGGCAGTACCACTTGCGCCGGGCTGCCTGGCGGTAGCCGATTCCGCGGGTTTGAGCGTGTAAATACCTTTGTTGTCGCGTTCCACTACCGTGCCGGTGGCAGGGCCACCTGCAGGCGCTGAACCGACTGGCTTGGCGGCCGGAGTACTGGTCGTTGTTGCGCCGCCTGCTGAAGTGTTGACGGTGGGTTCCGGCTTCCGCTCGCTGGACTGGGTGGGTGCATGGGCCTGTTCCGGCCTGGCGGCAGGCGCAGTATTTCCTGCTGAAGTGCCCGCATCTTCACGCCTGGTGTTCTCACCGCCGGAAGCCGGGCCCGATGAAGCCGAACCCGATGAAGCCGAACCCGTTGAAGCCGAACCCGAGGTGGGCTCATGCCCATTGCTGCGATCCGGACCGCTCTCCCTGGCGGCTGCGTCGGCCGGCTTTGTCTGGCGCGAATCTGCCTTGCCATCCTGCTCATCCGCCCCGCCCGAGGGATTGCTTTCGCGATTCTTTTCACTGCCGGTTTTGTAACGTGACCGGCGGCGGCGACTGCGACGCTTCGGCTGTCCATCCTGGGATGGATCGCCACTTCTTTCGGTGTCGGCATCCCTGGCTTCGGCCTGCTCACCTTGCGATTTGCCCGGCTGCTCGCTGGCGTCCTGCTTTGGCGATGCCTCGGCCTTCGGGTTGCCGGGCTTGTTGCCGGCCCGCTTTTTCTTGGCGGCTTTTTTCCGTGGCGGGCGTTTGCGCGTTGCTTTCCTGCCGGATTCCGAATCGTCCTCGTTACCTGCCTGGGCTTCCCGACGACCCTGGCCGCCGCCACGCCGGCTGTCCTGGGGCTTTACGCCATCCTGCCTGGCATTTGCCTCAGTTGCCGGCGTGCGCGCTTCGGTTGAAGCTGCCTTGCCGTTCGTCTGGACAGCAGGCCCGGCCGCAGGCTTGGCGCCCGCCTGCACAGGCGGGCTGGTTGTGGCATCTGCGCTTCCGAACAGGCCTCCGAACAGTTTGCCAAAGAACCCCGGCTGCTTTTTCGGTGTTTCAGGCTCGGTAACCGCACGCGGCGGCGTCGGCCGCGCCTGGCTGGCGGCCGTCACTGCCGGTATGGCCTTGGGCGCCGGTGGCCGCGTGGCTGACGAACCGAGCTCCGATTCTTCAGGCTTCTTCACCAGCGTGTAGCTGGCCTCATCGCTCACGTCCGCTTTGCGGACGCGGGTAATTTCAAACTTGGGCCGCTGCATGTGTTCGTTGGCCAGGACGATCACGGGAACCTCGTGGCGCATCTCGATATCACGCAAGGCCTTGCGCTTTTCATTCAGCAGGAAGTTGGCCACGCGGGTAGGAACCTGGATCATCACCTGGCCGGTGTAATCCTTCATGGCCTCTTCCTCGGCCAGGCGCAGGATGGACAGTGCCAGGGATTCGATGCTGCGGATAGTGCCATGGCCTTCGCAGCGCGGGCAGGTTTCCTGGCTGGATTCACCCAGCGACGGCCGCAACCGCTGGCGCGACATTTCCAGCAATCCAAAGCGCGAAATGCGGCCGGTCTGGACCCTGGCTTTGTCGATCTGCAAGGCATGGCGCAGGCGTTCTTCCACGTCGCGCTGGTGCTTGCGGTCCATCATGTCGATGAAGTCGATCACCACCAGCCCGCCCAGGTCGCGCAGGCGCAACTGCCGCGCTACTTCATCAGCAGCTTCCAGGTTGGTGTGATAGGCGGTTTCCTCGATGTCCGAGCCCTTGGTGGCGCGGGCCGAGTTCACATCGAGGCACACCATGGCTTCGGTATGGTCGATCACCAGCGAGCCGCCGGAAGGCAGGTGCACGGTGCGGGAAAAGGCCGATTCGATCTGGCTTTCAATCTGGTAACGGCTGAACAGCGGCACGTCATCCTGGTACAGCTTCAGCTTGCGCACATTGTGCGGCATCACATCTTCAATGAACTGTTTGGCGTCTTCATAGACTTTCGGGTCGTCCACCAGGATTTCGCCGATGTCGTTGCGCATGTGGTCGCGCAAGGCGCGGATGAACAAATTGCTTTCCTGGTAAACCAGGAAGGGAGCGGGGCGCTCCGCAGCGGCTTTTTCGATCGAACTCCAAAGCTGCAGCAGGTAATCGAGATCCCACTGAAGTTCTTCGGCTTCCCGGCCTACACCGGCGGTACGGATGATGATGCCTACGTTGTCCGGAGCGATTACGTTCTGCAATTGCTCCCGCAACTCCTGGCGATCCTCATTGCTGATGCGCCGCGACACTCCACCCGCCTTGGGGTTGGTGGGCATCAGCACCAGGTAACGGCCTGCCAGGGAAATGTAGGTGGTGAGGGCGGCGCCTTTGTTGCCGCGCTCTTCCTTCTCAACCTGGATGATGATTTCCTGGCCTTCCTTGACCGCCTCCTGGATGGTGACTTTGCCGTCGCGGTTTTTCACCGAAGGGTGGTAGAACTGCGGGCAGATTTCCTTCAGCGGCAGGAAGCCGTGGCGGGTGGATCCGAAATCAACGAAGCAGGCTTCCAGTGAGGGTTCAACGCGGGTGACCTTGCCTTTGTAGACGTTGGCCTTTTTCTGTTCCAGTGTGGGGGTTTCAATATCGAGATCAATCAGTTTCTGACCGTCAGCTACGGCCACACGCAACTCTTCTGCCTGAGTCGCGTTGATCAGCATTCTTAACATTTTGTTTTTCCTCAGGCATCCTGGCCTGAACGCACGGTTGCAGCCAACGCGGTGGCGCCTGCACGATTCACGTACCTGGCCGAACGACCTGTCCGTAACCAGGATTGCCTTTAAATATTGGGTTGTATGCCGGCCGCCAAAACATTGCGGGAGCCGGAACCACGCAGGCGCCTTCGAGCGGCTGCGGAAATCTGTTTATTGCCTGCCACTCGCAATAATTTTTATTCGTCATTACGAGGGTTGCCTGCGTGCGCCGAAAGGATCTGATGCGCTGACGGGGCAAATGCACTCGTCCGCAAGGCGAATTTCGGATACTGTCGCAGGTGAGGGCAGTGCCCTGTAACTGACAGGACTCTGTGACCACGCTGGTTGGATTGCAACGCCCAAATCGGAGCACTGGGAGAAGAAATCGTGCCGAAGAAATCGGCGCTGAAGACCGGAGCCACAGCCACGAATTTAGACTGTGCCAAAGCAGCAGCCTGCGCGGTTTTCCGAAGCGCTGTAATATAACAGCCTTTTTTCGCGCTATCAATGACTTAAAAAAGGGATAAATAATCAGTCTCATGAATTCCAGGGCGCAAAAAACCGTCGGTGTACAACAGCTGGAAGTCACCGCTGATCGTGCCGGACAACGGCTGGACAATTTTCTCGGCAACCAGCTGAAAGGCCTGCCCAAGGCAGCGGTGTACCGGTTGATCCGGACCGGGCAGGTGCGGGTGAACGGTGGTCGCGCCAGGCCGGATCGCAAACTGCAGGCCGGCGATACCGTGCGCGTGCCACCGGCGCGGGTAAACGAGCCAGGCAATTTCAGGGTGTCGGCCGCGGTGATCGAGCAATTGCAGGGCGCGATACTGTACCGGGATGCGGATTTCCTGGTGCTGGACAAACCGGTGGGCATGGCCGTGCATTCCGGCAGCGGGCTGCCCTGGGGAGTGATCGAAGCGCTGCGCCAGGCCTGGCCCGGGCAGTATATCGAACTGGCCCATCGCATCGACCGGGAAACCAGCGGCTGCCTGGTGATGGCATTGAACGGCCAGGCCCTGCGGCATCTGTCTGCCCAATTCCGCGAAGGCAAGGTGAAAAAGCGCTACCTGTGCCTGATGGATGGGCGCCTGCCCGAGGACCGCGTCAC
>CBFGWJ010000147.1:0-5880 GCA_965652335.1 uncultured Gammaproteobacteria bacterium
CTGCTGGACGAAGTGGACGCGCCGCTGGATGATTCCAACGTGGTGCGGTTTTCGAGCATGGTCAAGGAGATGTCCGAGACGGTACAGTTCATCTATGTGACGCATAACAAGATCACCATGGAGATGGCGCACCAGCTCAGTGGCGTCACCATGCGTGAGCCGGGCGTCTCGCGCCTGGTTCAGGTGGACATCGATGAGGCCGCCAAGCTTGCTGCCACGGCCTGAGCTGGGATGGATTAAGTGAACCCACGTACAAGTGCCTGATCGAATGCAATGGAATAGCCAGTACCGAGCAAGGGATTTTTGATGGACACAGCGACATTGAGATGGATCATCATCGTCATCGGCCTGGTCATCCTGGGCGCGATTTTCCTGTTTGGCAATCCCGAAAAGAAGCAAAAGCCCCGCGCCTCGCGACGCAAACCGGCGAATGACGAAGCAACCCGTCGCGAACCGACCCTGGATGAGCCGGAACCGGTTGAAACACTGGAGCTGACGGGCCAGGGCGAGTTGCCCATCGAGCCGCCGCGCACACCGGAATTGCGTGCCGTGGGCGGCACGGGCGGAAAGGTTGAGCCACCACCCGAACCTCGCGAACCTGCCCGGCCGCGAAAGCCGGCCGGCCCGCCACCGGAAAAAATCGTCACCCTGTTCCTGCTGGCCGGCGAAAACAAACTGATCCATGGCACCGAGTTGCTGCAGGTGGCCCTGAAAACCGATATGAAGCTCGGCGACATGGATATCTTCCATCGCCAGGCCGAGGGCAGCGACAAACCTGTGTTCAGCATGGCCAACGCCGTGAAGCCAGGCTATTTCGACAAGGACGCGTGGAACGAATTCGAGTCGAAGGGACTGGTGATGTTCCTGCAATTGCCGGGGCCGATGCTGGCGCTGGATGCGTGGGATGCCATGCTGGCCACCGCCAAACGCGTGGCAGAGGTGCTGGGCGCGCAGTTGCTGGATGGCGAGCACCAGCCGCTCACGCGCCAGAAAGAAGGCCAGATACGCGAAGAAATGCGCCAGTTCGACCGCGAACGGGCCCGCAAGGCGCTGCTTTGAGCTGACGGGTTGTGGCGAAGCAACCATGAGCCCGGCTGATCCTACGAAGCCCGAAGCAACCGCCAGTTCCGGCCTGAGCGAAACGGAAGCGGCTGAGCAGGTTGCAGACCTGCGCCGGGAAATTGAAACGCATAATTACCGCTATTACGTGCTGGACGAACCCAGCATTCCGGATGCGGAATACGATCGCCTGTTGCGGCGTTTGCAGCAGCTGGAAAGCGAATTTCCGGCGCTGCAAAGCACAGAGTCACCCAGCCAGCGTGTCGGCGCGGCACCGTTGCAGGGATTTGCCGAGGTGAAGCACCGTTTTCCCATGCTGTCGCTGGCAAATGCCTTTTCCAGCGAAGAATCACGCCTGTTCCACGAACGTGTCCTGAAGGGGCTGGAAACGGATCACGTCGAGTATGTGGCCGAGCCCAAGCTGGATGGTGTGGCGATTTCGCTGCGCTATGAGTCCGGCAAGCTGGTTCAGGCAGCCACCCGTGGCGATGGCAGTACCGGTGAGGACGTCACCGCCAACGTCCGCACCATCCGCGCGATCCCCCTGAAACTGCGAGGCGAGGGATGGCCCGAAGCGGTGGAAGTCCGCGGCGAGATCTACATGCCACTGGCCGGCTTCCATGCCTGGAATGAGAAAGTCCAGCAGCAGGGCGGCAAAGAGCTGATCAACCCACGTAATGCGGCAGCCGGTAGCCTGCGGCAGCTTGATTCGAGGCTGACCGCGCAACGGCCGCTGGCTTTTTTTGCCTATGCAGCCGCCGCGGACAGCGGGCTTGCAACTAACCAGTATGATCTTCTGCACCAGCTGCGTGATTGGGGCTTCCCGGTCAATCCGGAGATCAAGCTGGTTGAGGATGATACGGGTTGTGACCAGTACTATGAGGCCATGGCTGCCAAACGCCCCAGCCTGGCTTATGACATCGACGGAGTGGTATTCAAGGTCAACCAGAAACGCGACCAGGAAAGCCTGGGTTTCGTCAGCCGTGCGCCACGCTGGGCCATCGCCCGCAAGTTTCCCGCGCAGGAGGAAATGACCCGGCTGCTGGCGATTGATGTGCAGGTGGGGCGCACCGGAGCGCTTACACCTGTTGCGCGGCTGGAACCGGTGTTCGTGGGTGGCGTAACCGTTACCAATGCCACCCTGCACAATATGGACGAGATCCGGCGCAAGGATGTTCGTCCGGGTGACTGGGTGGTGGTTCGGCGTGCCGGTGACGTGATCCCCGAAGTGGCGCGGGTGGTGATGGAAAAGCGCCGGGGTGAGCCGGCGGAATTCACCATGCCGCGGGAGTGCCCGGTGTGCGGTTCAGCCGTGGAGCAGGTGGAATCCGAAGCCGTGGCCCGTTGCACCGGTGGATTGTATTGTCCCGCGCAACGAAAGCAGAGCCTGATGCACTTTGCCTCGCGGCGCGCCATGAACATTGAGGGCCTGGGTGAGAAAATCGTGGACCAGCTGGTGGAGACCGGCCTGGTACACAACCTGGCGGATCTCTACGACCTGAAACTGGACCAGCTGGTTGAGCTGGAACGCATGGGCGAAAAATCGGCGCAGAACCTGCTTGAGGAGATAGAACGCAGCAAGCATCCCGAACTGGGTCGGTTGCTGTTTGCCCTGGGTATCCGTGAAGTGGGAGAGGTGACAGCGCAATCCCTGGCGCGCCATTTCCGCTCGCTTGATGCCCTGTCCAGGGCCACGGTTGAAGATCTGCTTGAGGTTGCCGATGTGGGGCCTGTGGTGGCCAGCCACGTCCACAGCTTTTTTGAAGAGCCGCATAACCAGCAGGTACTGGCCCAGCTTGCCAAGGCCGGCGTGGAGGCGCAGGAAGTACCCGAGGCGGGTGAACACCAGCCGCTCGCCGGCCAGACCTGGGTGCTTACCGGCACACTCTCCATGCCCCGTGCCCGGGCCAAGGCCCTGCTGGAATCACTGGGCGCCCGCGTCAGTGGCAGCGTGTCCGCCAACACGACAGTCCTGTTGGCGGGTGAGGCTGCGGGATCCAAGCTGCGCAAAGCCGAGTCGCTCGGTGTCGAAATACTGGACGAAGCCGGCTTTGCCGGACTGCTGGCCCGGCATGGCGTGAACCCGGATTAGGGCCTGTTCACATTACTTGCATGGCTGCTGTCGGCGGTCGCCCAGATAGCGTGAACTCACCCTGGCGCCCGGATTCCAGCGTTTTGGCGTGTGCTATTCCCCGGTTCGGCGGCGGCCTGGTTTTTTTACGGAATCATTCCCGCAGGGTTTAGAATCCTGCGTCGATGCCCATCGTTTAATGGTACCGATCATGAAAACCCTGTGCCTGGCCACTTTCCTGCTTTTGATCACCAGCCTGCCCTTGATGGCCGCCCCCAAGACCGATGTGGTGCGGCTCAAGAACGGTGACCAGGTTACCGGGGAGATCAAGTCGCTGCTGCGCGGGCAGCTGGAGCTTTCCACCGACCACATGGGTACCATCCTGATCGAGTGGGAGCAGGTGGATGAAATTCTCAGCAATACCGGACAGTCCATCGAACTGACCAATGGCACTCGCTTCTTCGGCACGCTCGACAAGCCCAAGGCAGAGAGCTTCGTGCGGATCAACACGGCTGAAGGAGCAGTGGGTGTTGCCAGTGATGACATCATCAACATGTATCCGGTGGAGGCGGGGTTCTGGGACCGCCTGGACTTGTCTGCCCGCGTCGGGTTCTCCTGGGACAAGTCCAGCAAGGTGGGCAAGTACTCAGTGGGGTTGGATGGCAGTTGGCATGATCCAGACTTCATCACCCGCGCCAATTTCCAAACCGACATCACCACCCAGGAGGAGCGGGATGATTCGCAGCGTACGGTATTGACGCTCAACCACATGCGCTTCCTGCGAGAGAAGCGCTTCCGCGGGTTCTTTGGCAACCTTGAAAGCAATGATGAACTGGGTATCGAGCTTCGTACCCTGGTGGGTGCCGGCTACGGGTGGGTTCCGATACGCAGCCAGCGAACCCTCTTCACCCTGATGGGAGGTATCGCCCTCAACCGGGAAAAACCCACTGAAGGCGATCGCAACTCGGAGGTTGAAGCGGTGGGCACGCTGGTCTGGGATTATTTCATGTTGTCCCACCCCGAGCGGAATATTGCTGTGAATTTCAGTGTTTTTCCCAGTCTCACCGATACCGGCCGTTATCGTGCCAACCTTGATACCGTCATGAAGATCGAGCTGATCCGCGATCTTTTTTTTGACATCACTGCCTACGCCAGTTACGACAACCGGCCGGTTTCCGAGGAAGCATCCCAGTCCGATTTCGGCATCAGCTCAGGCCTGGGATATAACTTCTGAACGAAAAGCGGCAGTCATGAAACAGTTCCTTTTGCTGCTCAATCCCGAGGCCGGCGGCGGCCGCGCACGAAAACTGCAAACGGGTATCGTTGAAGAATTCGCCCGCCATGGCTTCGAGCCGACGGTTTATTGCAGCACCGGGCCGGGCAGCATACGAAGGTGGTTGGCCGAAGCTTCGCTCGCCGGGATGGACGGTGCCGTCGCCTGCGGCGGCGATGGAACCCTGTTTGAAACCCTGAACGGGCTGATGGCGCATGACCACGGCCAACGGCCACCGCTGGGCGTGCTGCCGATCGGCACCGGTAATGCCTTCAGCCGCGACCTGGGACTGGCCGCGGGCGACTGGCAGACCGCCATCGAGCGAATGAGCCTGAACCAGGTTCGTGCAGTGGATGTCGGGCAGCTGGATTGCAGCGAGGGGCGGTATCATTTCCTCAACATCGCCGGCATGGGATTTGTGGTATCGACGGGAGCTACGGCCAGCAGGCTCAAAGGTATCGGCAAGTCCGCCTACACCTTGGCGGCGCTGTGGCAAACATTGAAACTGCCAAGCCAGCAGGTCGTCATCCAGCATGACGGACAGCGGTTGGAGCGGCATGCCCTGTTCGTGGAAATTTCCAATTCCCGCTACACCGGCACCTCTTTCCTGATGGCGCCGCGGGCATTGCTGGATGACGGCCTGCTGGACCTGACGGTGGTTCAAAGCCTGTCACGGTTACGGCTGCTGCGGCTGTTCCGGACCATCTATTCCGGGCAGCATGTCGACTATCCGGAAGTGACCACCCTGCAGAGCCGTGAATTCGAGATACGGGAACCGGCCGGTTGCCCGCTGATGATCGATGGCGAGTTTGTCGGTATCACGCCTGCCGTGATCCGCTGCCTGCCCCGCGAACTGCTGGTGTTCTGCTGAAAAACCCCTGGTAATTCAGGGATGAATGGTTCAGCTATTTCCTGGTTTCGGGAAGTATCGGTCCTGGCGCGGGTAAAAAGAACAGCCGGGCGTACCCGGCTGCACCGTGGACTGCATCAATTGCGCCGGGTAACTGCGCCGGGCCATTGTGCCGGGCCATTGTGCCGGGCCATTGCGACGGGTCCGGCCTGGCGTCACAGGGGCTCGAAGGTGAACTTCTGGCCACCCACGGAGGCTTCGTACATCAGGCCTCCGGAGACATTGGTGAAAATCGCCACACCCTTGTTGTACGAGGCATCCGCCGAGGCACCGGCCGTGGCGGCTACCGCGGAGGCCTGGGCTCCCAGTTCAAAATTGCCGCGCTTGAAGTCGTCCAGAGCCGTCTGGTCATAGAAAAATATGAACTCGGCATAAACCTGGCCACCCAGTTGCAGGCCGATGCTGACCTGGCTGAGTGACGTCCTGCCGATCACCTGGTCAGAGGAAATCACCAGTCCCTTGCCATAGGCGCCGCCAATGTCGATTCCGCCTTTGCCCACTTTCGGGAATACGGCATAACCGGCTGAGTTGGTGAACCAGTCCTTCATGCCCGGATCCTTTTCCAGC
>CBFGWJ010000148.1:0-5877 GCA_965652335.1 uncultured Gammaproteobacteria bacterium
CGGGGCTCAGGCCGGCACGCCGTACCGCCTTGTAATCCAGTTCCAGCGCCAGCTCGGAGCGGCCGGGCACGTCGTTGTCGCTGACGTTGCGCACGCCGGGCAGCTTGCGCACGATTGCCAGCATGGCGTCGGTGGCGGCGCGCAATTCGTCAAAATCATCGGAGCGGACCTTGACGTTGATGTCGCGCATCGTCGGTGGCCCGCCGCTGAGTTCCAGGAAGCTGACCTCGCCATCCAGTGCCAGCTTCATCAAGGGTTCGCGCAGGCTGTCGATGATTTCCGTCACCGAACGCCCATCGGGGCCACGTTCCCGCAACGAAACCTGCAGCTGGCCATACTGGTCGCCGTACAAAGGCTCCACGTCGGTGAACTTGATGCCGGCATTGGCGGTGATGGCGCGGACTTCGTCCTCCTTTACCAGTCCGCGCACTGCTTGTTCCAGTTGTACCGTCTGGCGCAGGGTTTCTTCCAGCGGCGCGTCGGGCGGCATGTCGAGGTTGACGTAAAACACCCGCAGCGGATCGGCGGTGAAGAAATCCATGCGCACCAGGCCCGCGCCAACCGCGGCGGCCGCCAGCACGAAGCTGAGCAGGCCGGCGCCCAGGAAGCGCGCCGGGCGGCGCATCACATAGCACAGCATGCGCGTGTATTTTACGCGTACCCAATGGGTCCAGCGGTCGCGCCAGTGCTGGCCGTGCCGCTGCTTCACCGGAGCCTGGCGAAACGCCATCACGTGCGCTGGCAGAATCCAGAACGCTTCCACCAGGCTGACCAGCAGGCCAACGGTTACCACGAACGGAATCACGAACATGAACTTGCCGACGATGCCCGGCAGCAGCATGAGCGGCAGGAAGGCGGCGATGGTGGTAAGCACTGCCGCGGTCACTGGCCGGGCCACTTCGCGCAGGCTGTCCAGCGCCGCTTCCAGGCGTCCGGCGCCGCGTTGCAAACGGTAGTACATGGCTTCCACCACCACCACGGCATCGTCCACCAGCATGCCAAGCACGATCACCACGCCCAGCAGCACCGAGACATTCAGGGTGTTGCCGGTGATATCCAGCAGCAGGAAGGTGCCGGCAATGGAAAACACGATGCCCAGCGTCACCATCAGGGCGATGCGCATGCCCAGGAACAGCCAGCACACGCCCAGCACCAGCAGCATGCCGAGCGCGGCGTTGTTCTGCATGATGGAAATGGCGCGTCGAGTCACGCTGGTCTGGTCATCGGCCAGCACCAGCTGGATGCCGCTGCCGGCCAGCTGGCGGTTTTTCTCTTCCACATAGGCGTTGATGCGGTCCACCAGTTGCAGGGTGTTGGTGTAGCCGACCTTGCTGATCGACAGCGCCACAGCCGGCTGGCCGGCAAATGACACCAGCTGGGTGGCCTTTTCGCGGCCGCGGCGGATCTCCGCTACCTGGTCCAGGGCAATCTGTTCATCCGGGCGGCCGGCAGGCGCCAACTGGAAGGACGACAGCTGCTCCGGGTCGGAGGTGGTGCCGGCAATCCTCACCAGCCATTCGCTGCCGGCCACATCCGATTTGCCGGCAAAGGTGTCGCGAAACGCCTGGCCCAGGCTGTCAGCCACATCGGTGGCCAGCAGGCCGCGCGCGGCCAGTTCCCGGGGCAGCAGTTCCACCTGCATTTCCGGCTCGCGCAGGCCGATGGCGATGGTCTTGTCCACGCCCGCGATGCGGTTCACGTCATCGCGCACCAGCCGCGCCGTGCGCCGCAGGTGTTCATCATCGGCCTGGCCTCGAATCACCAGCAGGGCGGTGGGAAAGCCGTTGGAGGTGGTCACCTCGATGATGTCCGGATCTTCCGCTTCATCCGGCAGTTCATCATTGGCCTTGTTCTGGATTTCGCGCCGCAAGTCATTGACGCGCTTGTCAAACTCTCTCTCGTTCAGGTCGCGGAAACGCACCAGGATGTTGGATGAGCTTTCGCGCGTGGTGCTGATGATCCAGCGGATGTCCTGCACGTTGCGCACCGCGTCTTCCAGCGGCCCGGTGACCAGTTGCTCCACGTCCTCGGCCGAGGCGCCCGGCAGCACGGTGTTGATGTTCACCCAGTTGAAGTTGATTTCCGGGTCCTGTTCGCGCGGCATGGAGAAATAGGACATGGCGCCCAGGGCCACCACCACGGTGAACAGGATGTTGACCAGCGGGTGGTTGGTGAGGAGGTTCTTCAGCATGCCGGGTCGCGTTTACAGATGGGACTCAGAGCGGCTTGATGGGGTCGCCATCCTGCAGGCGTTCGCGGCCGGTTACCACCACCCGGGTTGCAGCCGGCAGGTCAACCGGCACCGGGCGCCCCTCCTGGGCGTTGGGCAGCACCATGAAGCGGGCCACGCCGCTTTCGGCCACAAATACACCCAGCCGGCCTTCGCGCTGCAGCACCAGGCTGGCCGGCAGCAGGCCGTTGTTGACCTGCCACACGACCTCGCCGCTGCGGCCCACGCTGGGGGCAACGTCGGTGAAAGCAAACCGGGCCCGGCGGCTGCGCCGTTCGGTATCGATGACCGGCGACAGCCGCAGCAACTGCAGCGGCCAGTTTTCGTTGCGGGAGCGGAACTCGATGCTTTGGGCGAGTTCCAGCGTATCCGCCAGCTCATCCGGGATTTCGGCGTCCAGTTCGATGCGGTCGGTTTCGGCGAATACCATCAGCGCCGTGCCCGGCCCGACGTAGCTGCCCACCTGTGCCATGCGCTGGCCGACCACGCCGTTGAAAGGCGCGGCAATGCGGCATTTCTCCAGGTTGCGCCGGGCGATGGCCACGGCCGCTTCCTGCTGGCGGATCTGGGCCGCGGCCACCTGGGCCTCGGTTTCGCGCGCCAGCAGGTCGTCGTCCGACAGGTACTTGCCCTCGATCAGTTGCCGTGCGCGTTGCAGCCGCACATCGGCCTGGGCTTTCTGCGCCTTGCTGGTGGCCAGGCCGGCTTCAGCCTGCTGCAGGGCCAGGCGATAGTCCGTCGGGTCGATCTCCAGCAGCACCTCGCCGGCTTTTACGGTGTTGCCGACATCGGCGTGCACCGCGCGGATGACGCCGGTTACTTCGGCTGCCAGGGTGGCCTGGTTCAGGCTGACCACCTCGGCCGAGGCGGAGCGTTGCAGGTCCACCAGCACTTCGTTCAAGGGCTGGATGCTGACCGGGACGGGCTCGGCTGGCTGCGCCTGGACTGTCGCCGCAAACAGCCCCAGGACCAGGGCCAGCAACACACCGCGCAGGAGTCGAGGAGGGCAACGACTGACGAACATTATTATCTCGCTTATGGATCGTTTGAATCTGAATATAGGGGCAATATTGCCTGACTAAAGCGTAACAACCCTTGATTGTTGTACTATTTCACGGCCACTGTGAATTTTTTGCAGTGGCCGGAGCAAACCACCGAGGAAACCCAAGTGAAGCGCCCAGCGAAATCCACCAAGCAACTTTTGGCCCTGTACTTTTCCATGCTTCTGCTGCTGGCTGCCGGGAGCGCCTTGGCAGGCCAGAACGAAGCGGCAGCTGAAGCAACCGCTCAACCGGCCAAAAAATTATCCGTGTCCAACAAATGGCGGCTGGAATGCAGTGGTAACGCCGAATCAGATGGCGCTGTGGTATTAAAGATCAGCCAGCAGGACGCGGACCCCATCACCATCGAAATACCCGTCACCAAAGGCACCAGCGAGAACGGTGTGGCCAAAACCATCGTCAAGGTGCTCAAGGCCAACCTCGACAAGAAGGCCTTTCACGTGGAGCGCGACGATGGCGAGGACGTGCTGGTCAAGAAAAAGGGCAAAACCAAGAATTTCGGCTTGGAAATCGTTTCCAACAGCGTCAAGCACCTGCGCCTGAACCTGGAAAAGGAATAGTCTCTCAATCCATCTTTATGGTGACTTCGAGGTCCTCGTTCACCTCGAAGCTCACCGCCTCGAACGAAGGCCGTCCCAGCCACGGGGCGGCATCGTTGGAGTAGCCCACGGGTTCGGCGCCAAAGCCCAGAAAGCCGGAGTCATACACACCGTTGCTGTTCTCGTCGTGCACCACCACCAGCCCATAGGTGCCTTCCATCACGTTGAGGAAACGTACCTGCAGCTTGCCATCCGCGTCCGGCGTGCCGGATTCCTGGTAGAAAGGCTTTTTCATGAAGTCATCCGCCGAATTGAACAGGCTGACTTCCACCTTGCCGGTTTCCGGCGCCAGGCCGGTGACATTGACCGTCAGCCGCGGCATGCGCTTGATTTCCACCGGCGCGGGCGCGGCGCGGGTTGCCGCCTGTGGCTTGGGGGCGTCATCCACGACCGGCGTATCCTGGGCGAAAACCGGGGCAGCCAGCATCATCAAGGCGGCAAGGCTGATCATTTTGTTCATGTCATTTCAATTCCGTGGCCAGTTGAACTGCCAGAGTGACTGGTGCTTGCAGCAAAGGTTCCGCGCCAGCCGGCAGGCCGCGCATTATAAACACCTCGCCGGGGGCAGGAAACACCTTGCAAGGGCCAGGCCATCCGTCCCGCCGCAGCCCGTCAGCGGCCCTGGCGCGTGAGCGTGGCCGGCAGCAGGGCTTCGATGCGTTCGCGCAGGTCCTGCCGGTCGATGAGGTCGGACACGTAGTCCAGCTGGCCTGATTCCACCACCAGCACTTCACTCAGCGTGTAACGCGCCAGCCACTCCTCATACAGCTGGTCCAGGCGCCTCAGGTAGGCCAGCGGAATATCCTGTTCCATGGACCGCCCGCGGGACCGGATGCGTTGCCGCAGCACGCGCACCGGGCAGCGCAGGTAGATCATCAGGTCCGGCGGCTGGATGGACGAAATGATGTTCTGGTAAAACGCCCAGTAAGTCTGCCAGTCGCGCTGGTCGATCTTGCGCATCCGGTACAGGGCGGTGGCGAAGATCTCCGCGTCTTCGTAAATGGTGCGGTCCTGCACCACCACGCCTTGCACCCTGTCGGCTTCCTGGTGAATGCGGAATTTGTTGCTCAGGAAAAACAGCTGTGACTGGAACGCCCAGCGCTTCATGTCGCGGTAAAAATCCGCCAGGTAGGGGTTGTCCTCGTTCGGCTCGTAGAATGGCGCCACATGGTAGGTGGTGCTGAGGAATTCCAGCAATGAGGATTTGCCGGCGCCGATATTGCCGGCGATGGCGATGAATTTTCTTCGGTTCATACCTGTTCGCGTCGCGGATCGTGGCCGGGCTGCCGGTTTACAAGCCCGGCACCAGGCGGCAATATGCCCCGGACTTCCTGAATGCTGCCGGGGTGCACATGTTACACAGAATCCTGCTTTGCCTGCTGCTGTGTGCCTGCAGTTCGTTGCAGGCACACGAGGACGAAGAACAGCCGCAACACGCAGGCCGGGTATTGGGCGAAATCGACTTTCCCACTACCGCTGTCAACCCCGAAGCGCAGGCCGCCTTCATTCGCGGCATGCTGCTGTTGCACCTGTTTGAATACCCGTTCGCGCGCCAGGAGTTCATCACCGCGCAGGAGATCGAGCCCGATTTCGCCATGGCCTATTGGGGCGAGGCCATGACCCATAACCATCCGATCTGGGACCGGCAGGACCTCGATGCCGCGCGGGCGGTGCTGACCAAGCTCGGTGCCACGCCCGAGCAACGGCTGATGGTGACGGAGGACGAAAAAGAAAAGGCCTGGCTGGCCGCGCTGGAAATGCTGTATGGCGAAGGCATGAAATCGCAGCGCGACCAGGCATACGCGCGCTACATGGAACAGATGGCGCTGCAATACCCCGAAGACCACGAGGTGCAGCTGTTTTACGCCCTGGCCCTGTTCGGGGTGAATGCCGGCGTTCGCGATATTCCGAGTTACATGCTCAGCACTGCCCTGGCGCAAAACGTGTTCAGCGCCAACCCGCACCATCCGGGCGCGGCGCATTACCT
>CBFGWJ010000149.1:0-5813 GCA_965652335.1 uncultured Gammaproteobacteria bacterium
ATCTGGAGCATCAAGACCAAGCAGCCGTTTTCCGGCGGCCCCGCGGTGGGGGAGGAGTTGCTGGTCATGGGCACCATTGATGGCGCCGTGATCGCATTTGACGTCGATAATGGCAACGAAAGGTGGAGCGCCCGGGTTTCTTCAGAAGTGCTTTCGGTGGCAGGATTTGCCGACGATGTGGTGGTGGTTCGCGGCATCGATGGGCGTGTTTTTGGGCTGGATTCGCAAACCGGAGCCCGCCTGTGGATCCACGATCACAGTGTGCCGCTGCTCACCCTGCGCGGCAATGCAGACTTGCTGGTGCGTGGCTCAACGGTTTATGTGGGCTATGACGATGGTTCGGTCACCGCCCTGCGAGCCGATGACGGCAGCCTGATCTGGAACCAGTCGATAGTCTCTCCTGAAGGACGAACGGAGCTGGAACGCCTGTCCGATATTGGCACCAATATGGTCATTGTCGCCTCTGACCTCATTGTCTCAAGTTACAAGAGCAGGGTGGTATCCGTTGCGGCCGATTCCGGCAGGTTGCTCTGGTTCAAGGATATTTCCTCGGCCACCGGTGTAACCGTGGATCGCACCAACCTGGCGGTCAGCGATAGCAACGGCGATCTGTGGCTGCTGGACCGCCGCAATGGCGCCACGCAATGGAAAGTCGACCAGCTCACCAACCGCGGCCTCACCCGGCCGGCGTTTTACGGTGATTACATTGTAGTCGGTGACAAGGAAGGCTATCTGCACTGGCTGAATGTCAGCGATGGTCATTTCGTCGCGCGGGAACGTGAAGGCAAGAAAGGATTCGTTTCCGCGCCCCTGACGGTCGGAACCACCACCTATGTCATGACCACCGATGGCAAACTGGTTGCCTATCGCGCAGGTGCCGCGCTCTGAGTGCCTGCCAGTACTCGCGCTCATGATGATTCCCGGTGATACCCGTAATTGCCATTGTTGGTCGGCCGAATGTAGGTAAGTCCACCCTGTTCAATGCGCTTACCCGCACCCGGGATGCGCTGGTCGCCGACATGCCGGGAGTCACCCGCGACCGGCAATATGGCATCTGCCAGGTTCAAACCCCCTGCCTGCTGGTGGATACCGGTGGCCTGGTCAGCCAGGCTGAAGGCATCGATTATCTCACTGCCAAACAGGTTCACCAGGCGATAGAAGAGTCCCAGCTGGTCCTGTTCGTGGTCAGCGCCCGTGATGGGCTGACTGCGGCCGACGAAGAGATTGCCGTCCTGCTGCGCAAATCCGGCAAACCAGTGCTGGTGCTGGCCAACAAGGTGGACGGCATGGATTCCGCTACCGCAACCGCGGATTTTGCATCGCTGGGCATGGGTGAACCATTGGCCGTATCGGCGGAGCATCGCCAGGGGTTGCAGGACATCATGGAAGCCGCGGAACAATGGCTGCCGCCGGTTCCTGATGAAGAGCAGGCAACCGAAGCTGATGATGTGTTGCGGCTGGCCATTGTCGGCCGGCCCAATGTCGGCAAGTCCACCCTGGTCAACCGCATCCTGGGCGAGGAGAGGGTGCTGGCGTTTGACCAGCCGGGAACCACGCGTGACTCCATCCGCATCACCACCGAACGTGACGGCCAGAAATATGAGTTGATCGATACCGCGGGAGTCAGGCGTCGTTCGAGAATTTCCGAGGCCATCGAAAAATTCAGCACCATCAAGGCGTTGCAAGCCATAGAAATGGCTCATGTGGTGGTGTTGATGATCGATGCCCGGGAGGGCCTGACCGACCAGGACACAACCTTGCTGGGGCATATCCTGCAGCGCGGCCGGGCACTGGTAATTGGCCTGAACAAGTGGGATGGTCTGGACCAGGATCATCGCGAACAGGTCAAGAGCGAATTGGACCGGCGGCTGAGCTATGCCACCTGGGCGAAGCGCGTCACCTTGTCAGCCCTGCATGGCTCTGGCATGCAGGAATTGCTGGATGCCGTGCAGCAGGCATGGCGCAGTGCGCGCATGGAGTTTTCCACCGCAGAGCTCACTCGAGTGCTGCTCAAAGCGGTAGAAAGCCACCAGCCGCCGATGAGCCAGGGGCGCACGGCCAAATTGCGCTTCGCCCATGGTGGGGGCAAGATGCCGCCGCGCATCATCATCCATGGCAGCCGCACCGAAACCATTCCGGATTCCTACACCCGCTACCTGAGCAATGCGTTTATCCAGCATTTCAGGCTGAAAGGGACACCGGTTGTGCTTGAATTCCGTAACAGCGCAAATCCTTACAAGGACAAGAAAAACGTGTTGAGCAAACGCCAGGTGCAAAAGCGCCAGCGGCTGAAAAAATTTGTTGGCAAGGGCCGTAAACCCAGCCGTAAAAGTTGATGGGCGGTGGTATTTCCGGTCACGGGGCTACAAGGTCCAGGAACCCAGGTTGCGTTCAATCTGGTGGCGGAAAGCGGGGTCATCCGGTTCCATTTTTGATGGGAAATGATCCACCAGTTCGCCATCGCGGCCAAACAGGTACTTGTGGAAGTTCCAGCGTGGCAACAGGTCATCGCCATACTCTTCCAGCATGTCCACGAACAGCGGGTGCGGGTTCTGTCCGATAATGCTCAACTTTGTCGTAATCGGGAAAGTCACGGCATAGCGTTCGGTGCAAAATTGTGCAATCTGCTCATCGCTGCCTGGTTCCTGGCCACCGAAATCGTTGCAGGGTACGCCCAGAACCACCAGCCCGTTGGGCCGGTATTCTTCCCACAGGCTTTGGAGCTTTTTGTACTGTGGCGTGTAACCGCACTCGGATGCGGTGTTGACGAGCAGTATCGGCTGGCCTTGCCAGCGTTCCAGCGGAAGGGCATGGCCCTGGGCTGAGCGGAATGAGTACTGATGGATGCGCATTATTTTCCGTCCTGGTGGTGTGATTGAGGATAGCCGAAGTGAAGACTGATTTCTTGTTGATAACGTACAATGCGGCGGCGCCTGGCAATAACAATAAATCGGGAGTGTTATGAGCAATCAAGCAGAAAAGTCTGGCAAGGCCGGCGAAAGCGCACAGATTCTTGATGGCCTCGCCGCCAGCGCAGCGATCATCGAAACCGTGCGTGAATCCATTGACACCCATGTGTCGGAAGGAGGGCGCCGGCCAGGTCTTGCCGTCGTGCTGGTAGGAAACGATCCGGCATCCAGTATTTATGTCAATGCCAAGCGGCGGGACTGCGAACGGTCCGGCATCATTGCCCGCGATATCGACCTGCCGGCCAGCACATCGGCCGGGGATTTGCTGGCCCTGATCGACCAGCTGAACGTCGATCCCGAAATTGACGGTATCCTGGTGCAGCTACCCTTGCCCGGGCACATTGAGGAAACCCAGGTCACCAACCGCATCTGCGCTGACAAGGATGTGGATGGTTTTCATGCATTCAATGTCGGCAAACTGGCATTGCGGCAGCCGGGTCTGCGGCCCTGTACGCCACGGGGCGTAATGGCCCTGCTGAGCTTTCATGGTGTGCAGGTCAGGTCGCAGCACGTGGTGATTGTCGGTGCTTCCAATATTGTGGGCCGTCCGATGTCGCTGGAATGCCTGTTGACCGGAGCCACCGTAACCGTCACGCATCGCTTCACGCGCGACCTGGAGCGGCATGTGCGCTCCGCTGATGTGCTCATCAGCGCCATCGGCAAACGCGGCATCATTGACTCAAGCTGGATAACGCCAGGAGCCGTGGTGGTGGATGTGGGCATCAACCGTATGGATGACGGGCGCATTGCCGGTGACATCGATTTTCCGCGGGCAGCGGAGCGGGCCAGCTGGATCAGCCCGGTGCCCGGTGGAGTGGGGCCGATGACGCGCGCCATGCTGATGCTGAATACGGCTGAATCAGCCGGTTTGAAAATCGACCTGCCTTACCAGCCGCACTCCACCGGTTAGGGATTTTTGCCCGCAGGTATCAGGCAGGCTTGATACCCGCTTTCCGGCGCAGGGACTGACGCAGCTCGTCACGTGCCGCAGGACTCATGTGTTCAGGCTCGGGAAATTCGAGTGGCAGGTGACGCAGAGCCTGCAGCAGGATATCGGTAATCTGCCAGCGCAGGTACCACCGGTGGTCGGCGGGAACGCAGAACCAGGGCGCGCAGGGCAGCGAAGTTTCGCTGAACATGTGCCGCACTGCCTCGTCGTAAGCTTCGCGATGGCCGGACTCTATGATGTCATTGCCGGAAAACTTCCACAGCCTTTTGTCATCCTCGAGACGGTCGAGAAAGCGCATGGCCTGGCGTTCCGGGGACACGTTCAGCCAGAATTTGAGCACCAGGGTATTGGACATGGCCAGGTGCTTTTCAAATTCGCGAATGGCCCGGTAGCGGGCCGGCCAGAGCAATTCCGCCGGCGGCGGGTTGCCGCCGTACTGGGCATCCAGGAATTCCTGGTGCACGCGCACCGTCAGTACTTCTTCGTAGTAGCTGCGGTTGAACGCGCCTATCTGGCCGCGTTCCGGCAACTCTCGCGTGGTACGCCACAAGAAATCATGCATGAGTTCCGTGGCGGACGGCCGCTTGAACGATGCAACCCGTATGCCACCCACGTCCAGGCCTGAGAGCACTTCGCGAATGGCGCCGTCCTTGCCGGCGGCATCCAGTGCCTGGAACACCAGCAGGATGCTGAATTGCTTGCTGGCGATGAGTTTCTTCTGCAACGGGCGCAATTCCGTGCGTGCCTCCTCCAGGCGAACGCGAAACTGGACTTCGTCAGGAGCATCAGCGGGAGGCTGGTATTGGCGCAGTGGCCTGTTCAGGGCATTCGCGGCATCAACGCGCCAGGGACAGTCGATGTGATTCAGTGCCTTTTGTACCGGGATTTCCCGGGCAGGTTGCGGTTCTCCATCAGTACTCATTTTCCCGGCATGGCCTGAAGCGAACACCGGCGAACTCATGGACGCTCCAGAATGGCGGCAACTCCCATGCCACCGGCAGTGCAGACTGAAATCAGTCCCCGGCCTGAACCGGCCTTTGCGAGAATCTCCGCCAGCGTTGCCATGATGCGGGCGCCAGTGGCTGCGAAAGGGTGGCCCACCGCCAGGCTGCTGCCCTTGATGTTCATTCTGCTGCGATCGATGCTGCCCAATGGCTGGTCCAATCCAAGCCGCTTTGTGCAGTATTCTTCCGACTCCCATGCCGCCAGAGTGCACAGCACCTGGGCAGCAAAGGCTTCGTGGATTTCGTAATAATCGAAGTCCTGCAGGGACAACCCCGTTTTCTGCAGCATTTCTGCCACCGCTACCGTGGGTGCCATCAACAGGCCTTCATCGTGGACGAAATCAACCGAAGCACTGCGCATGGCGGTGAGGTAAGCCTGTACCGGCAAGTCATGTCTGACCGCCCATTCCTCCGAGGCGAGCAGCACTCCCGAAGCACCGTCCGTCAGGGGAGTGCTGTTGCCGGCCGTCAGCGTGGCACTGGCATCCTTTGAGAATGCGGGCTTGAGTTGGGCGAGTTTTTCCAGAGTGGAATCGGCGCGCATGTTGTTGTCACGGGCGACACCGTGCCAGGGTTGCACCAGTTCGTCAAAAAAGCCCGAGTCGTAGGCTGCGGCAGCATTGCGGTGGCTGGCCAGCGCCAACTCGTCCTGCGCTTCGCGGCTGATGTTCCATTCACGAGCCATGCGCTCGCAATGCTGGCCCATGCTCAAACCGGTGCGTGGCTCCGCGTTGGCTGGCGTGACGGGTTTCAGTTCTCCCGGGCTGAAACCCTTGAAGGCTTTCAGTGACTGGCCAAAACTGCGCGCGGCGCCCGCGTTCACCAGCCGTTGCGAAAAGCGTTGGCCGAACACGATCGGTGGGTCCGATGTGGTATCGGTGCCGGCGGCGA
>CBFGWJ010000150.1:0-5811 GCA_965652335.1 uncultured Gammaproteobacteria bacterium
AAGCCGGCGGGAAGCCACAGCCCGTACTCGGGAGGCCTTGGGGGCTCCTGCTGGCGGTTGTCTGAAACTAACCGTTCACAGTCGTTTCCAGGCAGGACCACCCCGGCTGCGCCAGAATACGGCACTGGCGCGACCGTACAGGCTGGCCGCCGGTATCGTGCCGAAATAGCGCCCGTCATGGCTGTTGCCGCGATGGTCGCCCAGCACCAGTACTTGGCCGTCCGGCACCACCAGGCCGTTGATGTCCGGCCCACCGCCGGAGCTGAGGTTCAGTTCAGCCACTGTTCCTTCAAACTGCTCCATTCCGGGAGAGGTGCGGGATGCCAGTGGCCGGCCGTTCACCAGCAGCCTGCCATGGTGCAACTCCACGCGGTCGCCGCCCACGGCTACCACGCGCTTGACCAGGCGGACTCCGGTTTCCGGCGAATCAAAAATCACCACATCACCGGCCACCGGCTCATCGCCTTCGATCATCACCTGGTTGGTGAAAGGTATACGCAGGCCAAAGGCGGCCTTGTTGACCAGTACATGATCGCCCGGAAGCAGGGTGTTCTCCATCGAACCGGATGGCACCAGGTAGTGATCGGCCAGGGTGGAGCGGGCCACCAGCATCAGCAGCAGCAACAGGATGGCGGGCAGCCAGTCGCGCAGAAGTGCTTTTGCCCTTTCTTGTGATCTTTGTGCCAGGGTGTTCATGTCCAGCGTGTTCTCCGGTTTGAAGCCGTTGGCTGTGACCGGGCGGGGTCGTCAAGGTTCCCCGGCCTGACGTCCCGTCCGGTATTGCTCCGGCACTGGTGTTGTCCATGGGCTTGTTTATCATGGACACCTGTTTCGCTGCCGGAACCCCTCCGCATGAAAATCGCCACGACGCCATATGAGGTTGAGACCGCCGGAAATCCCGCTTCGCCGGTACTGTTTTTCACCCATGGCTGGCCCGACAATGCCAGCCTGTGGCGCAAGCAACTGGCTGAGCTCAGTGGCGAGTTCTATTGCGTGGCGGTGAGCCTTCCCAATTTCGGTGCGGTGCAGCGCAAGGCCGGAGGATATGATTTCCCCGAGCTGGTGGAAGGGCTGGCGGCCACGATCCGCCAGCACCAGCGGAACGACCAGCCGGTAAACCTGGTGACCCATGACTGGGGCGCCTATCTTGGTTACCTGCTGCAGCAGGCGCACCCGGAACTGGTGGCGCGCATGGTGGCGCTGGATGTGGGCGGGCATGCCAAACCGGGCAACTTGAAGGAAGCCCTGATGATCATCTCCTACCAGTGGGCGCTGGTGCTGTGCTGGCTGGTGGGTGGCATCATCCCTCCGCTGGGTAACCTGCTGTCGCGCGGCGTGGGCAGAGTCGTCCGCGTGCCGCGGCGGCAGCGGGCAGGAATGAAATCACGCTGCAACTATCCCTATTTCTATTTCTGGCGTGGCATGTTTTTCCGGCGCTGGCGCCGAGGCCTGCTGGGGTTTTACCAGCCCACCTGCCCGGTGCTGTACCTGTATGGCAAACGCAAGCCGGTGATGTTCCACTCAGAACGATGGCTGGAGATCGTGGCGCGCAGCGGCGGGCGCAGTGAAGGCATCGACGGGGCAGGGCACTGGTTCATGGAAACCCATCCGGAAATCGTGAACCAGGCCATTGCCGGCTGGTGCGGCCCGCACTCCCGCCAGGGCTAGGCTCTTACGGGTGAACCCGTTCGCATGATCCGCTGCGTGGCGGCCACCAGTTCGCGGGTGATTTCCGGCTCGTGCGATGAATGCCCCGACTGTGGCGCGATTTCCCAGTCCAGCTCGGGCCAGGCTTCGGCCAGGTCCAGCAGGCTTTTCACCGGACAGACGATGTCATAGCGGCCATGTACGGCAAAGGCCGGGATCGTGCGAATGCACTTGACGTTGTCCAGCAGCTGGGTATCCGGAACCGGTTGAACATTACGGAAATAGTGTGCCTCCAGGCGCGCCAGCGCCCAGGCGGTATGGTCTTCGGTCAAGTGGTCGGTGAATTCGGGGTTGGGCAGCAGCGTGCAACAGGTGCCCTCGTAAACGGCCCAGTGTTTGGCCGCATCGAGTGCAAGTCGCCTGTCTTCCCCGGTCAGCCTGCGCCAGTAGGCTTCCAGCAGGTCATCCCGCTCATCGGCGGGAACGAATTCGGCAAAGGTTCTCCACCGTTCCGGTTGCAGGAAGCGCAACTGGTACAGCCACCAGTTGATCTCCTCGTTGCGCAGCATCCAGATGCCGCGCAACACCAGGCTCAGGCAGCGTTGCGGGTGCTGTTGCGCGTAGTACATCGAAATGGTCGAGCCGTATGAACCGCCGAACACATGCCAGCGTTCGATGCCGAGCAGCTCGCGCAGCTGTTCAATATCGCGCGTGGTATCGGCCATGGAGTTGTTGCTCAGCTCGCCCACCGGCCTGGAGCGCCCGCAGCCACGTTGGTCGAACAGCACGATGCGGAAGTGCCCGGGATCAAAGAAGCGCCGGTCGAAAGTGGTACAGCCAGCGCCCGGCCCGCCGTGCAGGAACAGTATGGGCACGCCATCCGGATTGCCGCACTGTTCCCAGTACAATACATGTGGTTCATCGACCGCCATCTCTCCAGTATCGAACGGTTCAATGGGAGGGTAAAAATGGGGATTGGCCATGGCGTGTGATATTCCCGCGGTGATTTTCAGTTGTTCCAGCTGTCGCCAGATTTACGCAACAGATTGGCGCCTGGATTTTAGCCCATGAGCAATGCGTTTGTGGGCTGCTGTGCCACAAAACGCCTGGCGCCGTGGTAAATCTTTTGACCCGTTCGAACGAGTGATCATAGAATAGCGCCTGCCTTAAATTTTGGAGTGCAAGTCATGGATTGTCCGAAGTGCAACGCAAGTATGGAAGAAGTTTCCTACAGTGGAATCAGGGTAGACCGCTGTACGGGCTGTCAGGGTCTTTGGTTCCAGACCGGTGAACTGGAGGAATTGCGCAAGGACGACTGGATGGCTGACTTCATACTGGATGAGGGCGATGCCAAGGTAGGCAAGGAGTTCAACCGTATTCACGCCATCCAGTGCCCGGAATGTGATCGCCGCATGCTGGAGCAATCCGACCCGGAACAGCCGCATATCGTTTACGAAACCTGTCCCGACGGCCATGGCACCTTCCTGGATGCCGGTGAATTCACCGACCTGGTGCACAAGACCTTCTGGGACCGGTTCAAGCGCAAGCGTTGAGTGCGCGGGCATACCCGCCTTGAGTGAGTGAACCGCGATGGCCGGAGGCTGGAGCCGCGATGGAGCGGTACAGGACCAGATCGACGCCAGTGTCGAAGACGCAGTTGCGCAGGCGCGCCGTCGGCTCCCTCATGGCCCTGGCCTGAGCCACTGCGAAGAATGCGGCGAGGCCATTCCGCGAGCCCGGCGTGAAGCAGTTCCGGGAGTGCGGCATTGCATCAGCTGCCAGGAAGTGGTCGACCGCCGGGAATCGGCTTCCGGCGGTATCAACCGCCGTGGCAGCAAGGACAGCCAGTTGCGTTGAAGCGCACATGCGCCAGCGCGGCGTGATCAGTCATTCCTGTGATACTGCTTCAATGCCTTGGCTCGAGCCAGGTAATCCGATTCAAAACCATCACCAAACGTGTAGACATACAGCGTGGCATAGCTGAAAAACACCGTCAGCACCATGGCGATTTCCAGCGCTTTGACGCCAGCGGCAATGCCGGTGCCGATGGCCACGAGGATGAACAGGGCGTCAAAGGTATCCTGCAGCGCACGCCTGAACTGCACGCCCGCGACGATGCCCGCCAGGCTGAACGCCAGCGCCAGGCTGTGCTGCACGACCAGCACGATGGCTGCCACCACGCCGGGCAGAATCAGAACCGTTTCATCCAGCGAGTGATCAGGTGAGTTCACCTGGTGAATGCCTTTTTGCACCCATGACACCGGCAGCATCAGCAGCCAGACTCCGACCAGCGTGATGGCCAGAATTCGCGCGTAGCCCAGGCGGTCAAATTCGCCGGTGGTGCGGATGAAGGTTTCGACGATGGCAATGTCTTCGGCAGTTGCCGGAGTATCGGCCACCTGTGCAACGGTTACGTCGCCGCTTTCAGCCAGCTCGGTAACCCCACCGATGGGCAATTGCGCGGTAAACCCGGGAAAGAGAGCCGCCAGCGTGATGACCATCAGCGCGGTTATCACATGGTAGACCAGCAGTTTGCGGAACAGCTTCAGCCCGGTGATGCGGCGCTGCAGGCGAGGCGCCGCACTCATCGGGTTGTCGGGAATCTCTGGATTTGCGGCAGGTTCTGTCATCCTCGGGCTCCCTCGATTTTCCGTCAGTTCGCGCCTACTCTTGGAAGATTGTACTGCAATTGGCCAGGATTGTTTGGGTCAGGAATTCTCTCAAAAAAGAAAAGCCCGGCGGACCGGGCTTTTCAGAGAGCAGGGTTGGACGCGAATCAGAAACGTGTACGGAATTCCACGCCCCAGTAGGCCGGCTCGTTCACGAAGGCCGTCAGGTTCAGGAAGTTGATGCCGCCTTCCACCACGATTTCGTCGGTGATGTTACGCCCGACGATGGCGAAATCCATGCCGCTGTTGGTGCGGTAGCCGGTGCGCAAACCACCCAGCCAGCGGGAATCCTGTACGAACTCCACCGATTCATGCAGGAACAGGTTGGATTCGTCGCGGTAGTTCCAGTCGGTGTTGAAGTACAGTTCGCCGTTGGTGATCGGGTAGCTGTATTCGGCGATCAGGTTGAAAATCCACTCCGGCGTGCGCGGCAGGGGGTTGCCGTCGATGAACACTTCGGTTACCGGCCCGAACGCGCCCTGGCGGAATCCGGCAATCGGATCGAGGCGGGTGCATGTCGGTGCGGAACCGCACAGGTCGTCGCGCAGGTTGGGATCGTCGATTTCCGTGTCGTTGTAGCTGGCGTTGGCGGACAGGAGCAGGTTTTCCGATACCAGGAAATCGATTTCCGTTTCAACACCCCAACCGTTCACATGCTCGGCATTGAGCAGCTGGTTGGTGTTCGCCTCGCCACCGGTGGCAGTGAGTTGCTGGTCGTCATTGCGGAAAGAATACAGCGAGGTGTTCCAGCGCACGCGGTCTTCAGCCAACATGCTCTTGAAGCCGATTTCCGTGGACAGCGTATCCTCGGTTCTCGCCGAGCTCACGAATCCGAAACGCCCCAGGGTCACCGGGCCTCGTGAACCGGTGGCGATGCGCGCGTACCAGGTCCAGTCTTCGCTGGCGTCCCAGTTAAGCGCCACGTCCCAGTTGAAGAAATCATCCGCAACGGAAATGGCGCCGGGGCTCACCGTCCCGCCCGGGAACGCCGAGCGCACCTGCAGATCCTTGTCGTCATCGGTCCAGCGGGCGCCGACAGTCAGGGCCCAGTCGTCGGTGAACGCATACTCCGCCTGGCCGAATATGGCCCAGGAGGTGGTCTGCTGGCTGACCAGGGCGGAGGCGGGGGTATTGAGGAAGTCGTAATTCAGCAGGTCGAAATCTTCATCGAAATAGTACAGGCCGGTCTGCCAGAACAGCTGGTCATTGGCTTGCGCGGACAGGCGGAATTCCTGGGTGAACTGCTCCAGGTCATCGAGGCCGTCACCGGTGGCCACGCCAAAAAACACCTGCTTGCCGAGCTTGCCGATATCTGCCGGGTCGAACGAGGTTTCGCCACCATCGACGTCGGCGCTCTGGAAGTTCTCCACCGTGTCGTAGCCGGTGATCGAAGTAAACGTCATGCCGTTGCCGAACAGCCATTGCAGGTTCATTACACCGCCAAAGGCATCCAGGGTCATGTCATGCACCTGGTTGTCATTGCTGACGGTGTCGG
>CBFGWJ010000151.1:0-5769 GCA_965652335.1 uncultured Gammaproteobacteria bacterium
ATCCGGCAGAACCTGGTGGAGGATGTCGATGGCCTGCTGCGCTATGAGCCCGGCCTGGAAGTGGAGACGGCCGGAACGCGGTTTGGCGCCAGCGCCATCAGCATTCGCGGCATGGGTGGCAACCGGGTCGCCATTGAGCAGGATGGCATACCCATGCGCGACCGCATCGTGGTTGGCGCGTTTTCGGATGGCGGGCGTGCCCTGCTGGAAACCGACCGGATCAAGCGGGTCGAGGTGCTACACGGCCCGGCTTCGGTGTTCTACGGTTCCAATGCCCTGGGCGGCATCATCAGCATCAATACCTGGAACCCGGATGACGTGCTGGCGGGCCGGACAGGCGGGTTGGGTGGCTGGCTGCGCAGCGGCTACCAGGGCAGTGATGACAGCTGGACTGCGTCCGGCCTGGCCGCCTGGAGCGATGGCACCCACGGGTTGCTGGCGGCGGCGACCTGGCGGGACGGGCATGAGCGTGACAACCGGGCGCCGGACGGCATCCCGGATGACCCCCAGTCCTGGGACAGCCAGGACTACATGGTGCGCTACACCTTTGACACTGCGGGCGGCAATCGCCTGCGGCTGACGGCCCGGGACCAGCGCCGCGATGTGTTCACCGACATCCAGTCGCAACTGGGCTTTGGCCGGCGCTTTCGCACCACGACGGCCTTGCAGGGTTCGGATGAGGATGCCAGCCAGCTGTTTTCCGCTGATTTCGATTTCGCAGCCGGCGGTTGGGAACAAGGTGTCGTGCGGGTTTTCCATACCCGCTACGAAACCGATCAGCTCACGTTTGAGACCCGCGGCACCGCCAACCCGCCATTGCAGATCAACCGGCGGTTTTATTACGAACAGCAACACGATGGCATGAGTGCCAACCTGTTCCGCACCCTTGACCTTGACCGCACCAGCCATGGGCTCAGCCTGGGGCTGGAGTGGCTGCAAACTCACAGCAAGGAATTCCGCGATGGCTCGCAGTCCAACCTGCTGACGGGCTCCATCACCAACGTGATCCTGGGCGAGGAAATGCCGGTGCGTGATTTTCCCCGTTCACGCAGCCGCGAGCTGGGGCTTTATGTCCAGGATGAAATCACTTTTGCCGGCAGCCGCTGGGAGCTGGTTCCGGCATTGCGCTGGGATCAGTACCGGTTGAAACCAACCGTGGATGAGCTGTGGCTGGAGGATTATCCGGATTTCACCGTAACCGAAGTTGAAGACAGCCAGTTCACTCCGCGGCTGGCCGCACTGTATCGCCTGGCCGCAGGCTGGAGCCTGTACGGGCAGTATTCGGCCGGCTTTCGCGCGCCGCCCTTTGAGGATGTGAACATTGGCCTGTTCATCCCGCTATTTGGCTATCGCGCCATTCCCAATCCGGACCTGAAGGCTGAGACTTCCGATGGCTTTGAGCTGGGCAGCCGCTGGGTCAGCGTCACTTCGCTGCTGAGCATTGCTGCTTTCTACACGGATTATGATGAGTTCATCGAGTCGCGGGCTCTGATCGGAACCGACCCTGCCACGGGCGAACTGATATTCCAGTCGCGCAACATTGACCGGGCAAGGATTTATGGCCTGGACCTGCGCTATGAGCAGGAACTCTCGGCCTGGAATGAAAAGTGGCTTGGCTGGAGCGTCAAGGCCGCGGCCTACTGGTCCGAGGGGGAAAACCGCCAGACCGGAGAGCCGCTGAACTCCATTGCACCACCGCAGGCCGTGATCGGCCTTGCCTGGAATTCGAGCAGTGAACGCTTGAGTTCGCAGCTGGTCGCCACGTTTACAGCACAAAAGGACAGCGGAGATATCGACCAGACTGCCGGCGAACGGTTTGCCACTGACGCCTGGATGAGTCTGGACTGGACAGCCGCCTGGTTCCCGGCGAAAGCCTTGCAGGTGCGCGCGGGTGTTTTCAATCTCACGGATGAACGCTATTGGCGCTGGCTGGACGTGGCCAACCTGGAAGCCAGTGATCCCATGATTCCGTTGCTGTCGCAGCCCGGGCGGACCTGGTCATTGAGCGTAACCATGGAATTCTGACCTGGATCAGCTATTTTTGATTGTATGGTGGTGATGCACCGAAGTGGATTTATAATAGGCATGGAAAATACATATTTAATGAGGAGTGTGAACATGGGTATCAGGCATTTGTTGATTCTGGCTGTGGCGTTGGCTTTCTCGCTGTCCGCCTGTGGGCAGAACAGCGACACCAACACAACGCCGCAAGCCGCGCCCAAAGTTGATCCTGCCACCGCCGTGCATGCGGCAGAGGTTGCCAGCCGCACGCTGGAAGAGCGAATCGAAGCCGGCAAAAAGCTCTACGCTACCCATTGCTCAGCCTGTCACCAGCCCGAAGGGCAGGGCCTTGCCGGCGCTTTCCCTCCGCTGGCAGCGTCTGATTACTTGGCGCAGGGATCCGCCCCTGCGGTTAAGGCGGTTATCGCAGGCCTCAGCGGGCCCATTACCGTAAATGGCGTTGAATACAATTCCGTGATGCCGGCACTGGGCTACCTCAGTGACAGCGATGTGGCTGATGTGGTGACCTTCGTGATGAACTCCTGGGGCAATCCCGGCGGTGAGGTCAACGCCGCTGAAGTGGCTGCGGCACGTGGCGGTGAAGCCGTTTCAGGGCCTTCCGACCACCCGCTCGAAAGCAGCGGTCAGTTGGCCTATTCCGGAGCGCCTACGGCAATGACCGGTGAGTTGGCCAAAAAATTCATCGACTCCGAAGGTCCGCAAATGACCCAGGCAGAATTCGACATGGCCACGGAGGTGTACTTCCAGCGCTGCGCTGGTTGCCATGGCGTGCTGCGTAAAGGTGCAACCGGCAAGCCCCTGACCACGGACATCACCCGCGAGAAAGGCACGGATTACCTGAAAGCCCTGATCACCTACGGTTCCCCGGCCGGCATGCCCAACTGGGGTACATCCGGCGACCTCACGGCCGAGCAGGTCGATGTGATGGCGCGCTTCCTGCAGCATGAACCACCGGCACCGCCGGAGTGGGGCATGGAGGAAATGATGGCCAGCTGGAAGCTGCTGGTCGCACCACAGGATCGGCCTGGCAAACCCCAGCATGACCGTAACATTGAGAACTTCTTTGCGGTGACGCTGCGTGATTCCGGCCAGGTGGCCATCATCGACGGCGATACCAAGGAAGTGGTCAACATCGTCAAGACCGGTTACGCCGTGCACATTTCACGGCCATCGGCTTCCGGCCGGTACGTGTTTACCATCGGCCGGGATGGCAAGATCGACATGATCGATTTGTGGATGAATCCGCCCGACCTGGTGGCCGAAATCAAGATCGGCCTTGAAGCCCGGTCGGTTGAAACCTCCAAGTACCACGGCTATGAAGACCGCTATGCCATCGCGGGCGCTTACTGGCCGCCGCAATACGTGATCATGGATGGCGACACGCTGAAGCCGCTGACCATTGTTTCAACCCGCGGCATGACGGTGGATACGCAGGAATACCATCCCGAGCCGCGCGTGGCCGCTATCGTCGCATCGCACGAGCATCCAGAGTTCATCGTCAACGTCAAGGAAACCGGCAAGATCCTGCTGGTCAATTACGAGGACATCGACAACCTCAGCGTCACCACCATTGGTGCCGCAAGGTACCTGCATGATGGCGGCTGGGATGCTTCCAAACGCTATTTCCTGACGGCCGCCAACAATTCAGACCGGATCGCCGTGGTCGATTCCCGGGAGCGCAAGCTGGTGGGCTTGCCCGAAGTGACCAAGATCCCTCATCCCGGTCGTGGCGCGAATATCGTGGATCCGCTGTATGGGCCAGTCTGGATCACGAGCGCGCTGGGTAACCACAACATCACTTTCCTCGGTACGGACCCGGAAGAACATCCCGGCCACGCCTGGAAAGTGGTCCGTACGCTCGAGGGCCAGGGTGGTGGTTCGTTGTTCGTCAAATCGCACCCGAAATCAACCAACCTGTGGGTGGATACGGCACTCAACCCCGATGCGGCCATCTCCCAAAGTGTCGCCGTATACGACATCAACAACCTGGAAGCAGGATTCGAGGTGTTGCCCATCGCCGAGTGGGCGGAACTGGGCGAAGGCCCGAAACGCGTGGTACAGCCCGAGTTCAACAAGAACGGTGATGAAGTGTGGTTCTCGGTGTGGAGTGGCCAGGACCAGGAATCCGCCATCGTGGTGGTGGATGACAAGACGCGCAAGCTGAAAGCCGTGATCAAGGGCCCGGAAATCATCACCCCTACCGGCAAGTTCAATATCTACAACACGGTACACGACGTTTATTGAACCAAAGCCCAGCCGTGAAGGAACTCTCCTTCACGGTTGGGCTGCATCAGGCTGCATAACCGGCAGTTTGCAAGGAGAACCAGCATGAATACGAAGTTCAAGCTGCTGCCCGCGTCGGCAGCAGCCATGGCGGGCTTGTGCGTCCTGGTTGCGGGGCCGGCCTTCGCGGCGGAGTCCTTTGCCGGGATGTTCACCGAAGGCAAGACGACTGTAGCCCTGCGCTACCGCTATGAGTTTGTTGACCAGGATAATTTCAGCCAGAACGCCAACGCTTCGACCCTGCGCGGTCGGCTGAATTTCAAAACGGCTGACTGGAACGGTTTTGGCGCGTTCGCCGAGTTTGATTATGTTACTGACGTGATCTGGGATGATTACGATGCCGGCGGCGGCAACACGCCGGACAAATCACAATACCCCGTGGTGGCCGACCCCACCGGCCCGGACCTGAACCAGGCATTCCTGCAATGGCAGAACGGTGCGGCAGGCAGCCTGGTGCGTGGTGGCCGGCAGCGAATCATTTACGACAATGCGCGATTTGTGGGCAACGTGGGCTGGCGCCAGAACGAGCAGACCTACGATGCGGCATACTTCCAGCACAAGGTGGCGGCGCTGGATTTCCAGCTGGCCTGGGTTTGGCAGGTCAACCGGATTTTCGGCGACGATGTTCCGGCGGGCGAGAATGACAACTCCACGATCCTTGGCAACCTGGGCTGGAATGTTGAGGGCCTGGGGAAGCTGTCGGGTTATTACTACGATATCGATAACGATGATGTGGCTTCGTTTTCCACCCGCACCTATGGCGCACGACTGGCCGGCACGCACGCCTTCGATGCGCGCGAATTCGGTTACGCGCTGGAATACGCACGGCAGGAAGATGCCCACAACAACCCGGTGAGTTACAGCGCCAGCTACTACCGCGTGGACGCATCGCTGGGGTTGGGAAAGGTCACGCCGTTTGTCGGCTATGAGTCGCTGGGTGGCGATGACTCGGTTGCGGGAGCCTCCTTCCGCACGCCCCTGGCCACGCTGCACGCCTTCAATGGCTGGGCGGACATGTTCCTGACCACTCCAAACGCGGGTTTGAATGACCTGTTCCTGGGTATTCGGGGGGCTGTCGCCGCCTGGAGTTGGGATGTGACCTGGCATGATTTCGATGCGGAATCGGGCTCGCGCTCCTGGGGTTCGGAATGGGATGCCTCCATTGGCCGCAAGTTTGCTGAAAAATACAGCGTGCTGGTGAAGGCTGCATTCTTTGATGGCGCAACGACTTCCCCATACCCGGATACCACGAAGTTCTGGTTGCAGCTGACGGCGGATTTCTGACCGCTGGGTCCGCAATCCGGGATTCATTTGGCTAACAGCCTGGCCCGGTGGCGGTAAAGCCTTCCTCCCCTTAAGGACGTCATCCCGGACAGCGCGTAGCGCGTGATCCGGGATCCATTGGGCCCGTAACACCAGTAACAGGCCCGATGCCGGTAAGGCCTTCCGGTCCTGGACTTGGCC
>CBFGWJ010000152.1:0-5742 GCA_965652335.1 uncultured Gammaproteobacteria bacterium
AACTGCCATAGCCGACGATGCTGCTGCCCCACAGGGCTGCCTTGCTGCGAGTGATTTTCGACATCAGGCGATCCACCCGCTGGCAGTCGCGGCGTTTCTGTTCGTCCTCGATCGCAGCCAGGAAATCCCTGACGCTGGCCCGGGTTTTGGTGGTTTTCAGTGCGGCCATGGCAGGCTCCTCATGCCCGGTTGTTGTTCACACCGGCGTGGTTCGTGGCCTTGCGGGGAAGGCTCAGGTGCAGCACCAGCAGGCCCCAGGCGGCGGACATCACCGAAGCGACCAGTACGCCAAACTTGACGCCGGACAACAGGTTGAAATTGCCGTGTTCAAAAGCCAGGCTGCCGATGAACAGGCTCATGGTAAAACCGACTCCACACAGCACCGCGATGCCGTATACCTGCCCCCAGGTCGCGCCCGGTGGCAACCGGGCCACGCCGGTGATGCGGGCCAGCGCGACCATGGCCATGACGCCGATCTGCTTGCCCACGAACAGGCCGGCGATGATTCCCAGCGGCAGCGTGCCGGTCAGGTCTTCCTTCTGCAGGCCAACAAATGCGACGCCGGCATTGACGAAGGCGAAAATCGGCAACACCGCAAATGCCACCCAGGGATGCAGCGCATGCTCCAGATGGCGGGCAGGTGAACCGTCGTCATCGCCGCGCAGCGGAATGAATGCGGCCACCACCACGCCGGCCAGCGTGGCGTGCACACCCGATTTCAGCACACAGAACCAGATGAACAGGCCCACCAGCATGTAGGGCACCAGGCTCATTACCTTCGAGCGGTTCAGGACCGCCAGCACCACAATGCCCAGGCCGGCCAGCAGCAAGGCTGAGGTGGAAAGACCGGAGGTGTAAAACAGCGCGATGATGATGATCGCCGCCAGGTCATCGATGATGGCGATGGTGGTGAGGAAGATCTTCAGCGATACGGGCACTCGTGAACCCATCAGGCCCAGAATGGCCAAAGCGAAGGCAATGTCGGTGGCGGTGGGTATGGCCCAGCCGTTGCGCAGCGTGTCGGAGTGCTGGTTAAGGGCCAGGAAGATGAACGCCGGAACAGCCAGGCCGCCGATCGCCGCAAGCACCGGCAATATCACCTGGTCGGGCCGGGACAACTGGCCCTCGACCACCTCGCGTTTCAGCTCAAGCCCCACCAGCATGAAAAAGAACACCATCAGCGCATCGTTGACCCACAGCAGCAGGGGTTTGTCCACACCCATCCCGCCAAGGGTGATCGTGAGGTGGGTGTCCTTGAATGTTTCATACCAATGGTTGAGCAGCGGGATATTTGCTGCCAGCAACGCAAGCACAGTGGTGCCGACCAGCAACATGCCGGCGGCGGACTCCATGCGCAGGAAATCACGCAAAGCCTGGATCGCTTTTTCAGATTGTTGACGGATCATGGTTGATGGTTTCTTCTCCATGGTGGATTGGGTTCACGCCCGAAAAACGATCATTGCAGAAACGCTAAACACGAATTATAATTCATGAAATTATGGAATCCGGAACCGGCCTGTGTTGAAAGCCGGGCTGAACGGCCCGGAGCAATCGCGGTTCAACCGGATTCCGTGGGCCATAGACCATCGGACTTGATCAGGAGTTGCGACTGGCCGTTACGCAGGAGACGCTATCATGGGCGAATGGACAATTTTCAGCAACCACGGCCATGTACTGGTCTGCCTGGCAAACAACAATGAGGCCCGCCTGCGGGATGTTGCCGCCGAAGTTGGCATAACCGAGCGGGCGGTGCAGAACATCCTGCGCGAACTGCAGGGTTCGGGACTGGTACAGGTCACCAAGCACGGGCGCTGCAATCACTACCAGATCAATACCCGCAAATCGCTGCGACATCCGCTGGAATCCCATGTCACGGTTGGCAGGCTGCTGGAGCTGCTCAGGCCGCATTCGCCAGCGGTGACGAAAGTCGAGATTGCCGCAACAGCCAAAGCCAGCAGCAAACCGGCAGAACAAATCATACCCGCGCAGCCAGCCACAGACACGCCCGCGGTCAAACCGCCGGCGGAGCCGGCGCCCAGGCCACAGCAAGCGCGCCCCGAAAAAGCTGAACCCCGGAACTCCGGCGCGGCCAGGGGGAAGAAATCCGCGGCAACAGCCGAACGCACCGCTGAAATCAAACAAGAACCGGATCAATCCTCCGGTAGCGAAAAATCCGGCGGTTCAAAGAAACCTGACAAGCCGGATACCCAGCAGGGGAGCCTGTTTTGAGCGGGGCCGATCCAAAGCGTACCACCGCCCCCGTGGTGCTGTTGACCGGCGCCGGCAGCGGCCTTGGCGCGGCGATGGCCAGGCGGTTTGCCCGTGACGGTTTTCGCGTTGCGGTTACCGATATCAATCCGCAGCGGGCGCAACAGGTTGCGGAAGAACTGGCACAAGCAGGCACCACCAGCCTGCATGCCGCACTGGATGTCACCCGCGATGCGGATTGGCAGCAGGTCCAGGAGCATATCGACAGCGTATGGGGCGGGGTGAATGTACTGGTGAACAATGCCGGCGTGGCGGCCTCGGGATACTGCGAAGAAACATCCATGGCCGACTGGCACTGGGTGATCGACGTCGACCTGATGAGCGTGGTGCGTGGCTGTCACCGGTTCTTGCCGGGTTTGCGGCGGGTCGCGGCCACCGGGGAACCGGCGCATATCATCAACATCGCCTCCTTCGCCGGCTTCAGCGCCATGCCAGGCATGTCCGCCTACGGCACCGCCAAGGCCGGGGTCATCGCCCTGTCGGAACATCTGCTCACCGAGCTGGATGGCAGCGGCGTGGGCGTGTCAGTGGTTTGTCCGTCGTTCGTGGCCACCAACCTGCTGGAAAGCTTTCGCGGCGGCGAGGAATCCACCCGCAGGACAGTCGAGCGCTGGATGCAACAATCCCCGGTCAGCGCCGATGATGTGGCGGAAATCGTGTTCAACGCCATGCGCAACCGGCAGTTCCTGGTGCTGACCCATCCCAAAACCCGTTCGGCGCTGCGATTGAAGAGGTTATGGCCCTCGCGCTATTACCGCCGCATCACTGAACTCGCACGCCAGGCGCGCAAACGTCAACCCTGACGCCTTTGGCCGAAACATAGCCTCAACCCGCGGAGAACCCCGGCATGAGCCCGAAGCGATGGATGATTTATGGCGCCAATGGTTTTACCGGCCGGCTGGCTGCACTCGAGGCGGCGAGGCGCGGCATGAAGCCGATCCTGGCCGGGCGCAATGCCGACGCACTGGCCCGGTTGGCCAGTGAAACCGGCCTGGAAACCCGTGTGTTTGACCTGGCTTCCAGCGCCGGGGTGGTTGAGAACATTGGCGACTGCCACCTGGTGCTGCACTGTGCCGGCCCGTTTTCCGCCACCAGCCAACCCATGATCGAAGCCTGCCTGGCAGCGGGAGTGCATTATCTCGATATCACCGGCGAGATTCCCGTATTTGCCAATGCGCACCGCCAAGCCGATGCGGCACGGCGCGCCGACGTGGTGCTGATTCCAGGAACAGGCTTTGACGTGGTGCCGTCCGATTGCCTGGCCGCCAGCCTGGTGCAGGCCTTGCCGGCGGCCATCGAACTTTGCCTGGCGTTCGAAGCCGGCGGCGGGCCCAGTCCCGGAACGGCCAAAACCGGCGCCGAAGGGCTGGCTCGAGGCGGGGCAGTACGCAAGGACGGCAAACTCACTCCGGTGCCGCTGGCGTGGAAATCACGCACCATCCCGTTCGCCCATGGCGAGCGCCTGGCCATGACCATACCCTGGGGTGATGTCTATACCGCGTATGTCAGCACCGGTGTGCCGAATATCGAAGTTTACATGTCGGTGCCTCCTGCAACGGTCAGGAAGCTGAGACGCATGCGCTGGGTGCAGCCGCTGCTGGCCACGCCGCTGGTACAGAATTTCCTGAAAAACCGCATCAGCCGATCCGTCAAGGGCCCCGATGATGCCCGCCGCGGGAACACCGACGCACAATTGTGGGGCGAGGCGAGGAGTGCCGATGGCCGGACGGTCAGTGGCACCATGACCACGCCCAACGGCTATGACCTGACCGTAGCCGCAAGCCTGGGAATCGTTGATTTCCTGCTGCAGAGCGATGTTGAAGGGGGCTACTACACGCCCTCCATGCTGATGGGTCCGGCATATGCGCAGAAGTTACCGGGAGTCACCATGTCGATTGGCGAAGTGCGCAATCCAGGCCCGGCCGGCTGAATGTTCTGCCGGCCGGGATCAAACCCGCTGCAGGCTGGCAGCGCCACTGGTGCCGTCGCGCAACAGGGTCTGCAGCCGGCGCAAGCGGTCCTGCCGCACTTCCACGGACAATTGCAGCCCTTCGGCATTGAATGATTCCTCGAGCTTGACCGCTTCGCAGGCACTGATGGCGGCATGAACCGCACCGGTATGTTCGAATGAAGCGGTGATGCGGCACTGGCAAACCGGATGGTGTTCAACCCGTTCTATGGTATCGAGGCAACTGGCGGCACAGCCGCCATAGGCCCGGATCAGGCCACCCACGCCCAGCATGATGCCGCCAAAGTATCGGGTGACCACCACCATCACGCCACTCAGGCCTTTGTTCTCTATGGCCGCAAGAATCGGTTTGCCGGCGGTGCCGGCCGGCTCGCCGTCGTCATTGCAGCGTTTGGCTTGATCCAGCACCCAGGCCCAGCAGTTGTGGCTGGCCGCAGGGTCGGCCACGGCTTCATGAAAAGCCAGCGTGGCGGCCTGGTCGGCCACCGGGCTGCAGTGCACCACAAAGCGGCTTTTCCTGATGACGTACTCCGCGCTGGCTGCATGGGCAATACTCAGCATACCGGTCCCGCTGCCACTCTATTTCTCTTCCTTGAGCAGGCGCAGGGCCCAGCCGGGCAATTGATGGTCCGGATATTCCGTCACCAGCGCATCGAGCTGTTCCCTGGCTTCAACCCGCAGGCCCTGGTCATACAGTTGTTCGGCAAGGTCCAACCAGGCCTGTGCCGGATCTTCCGGGGTATCGCTTGCCACCATCTCCTCCGCTGCAGCCTGCTTGTCGCTCATGGAATTTTCCCGCCTGGCGCGAGTGCTGGAACGCGCCTCGGGCGCGATGGGTGCAGAGCTGGTGGCTTCAGGCGCCGGCCGGGACTGGAGCACCTGATCTCTGAGCACAGGCTCTGTGGGTGGCGCCAGTTGCGGTGCTGGAGTGTGTCGCGTCTGGACCATGGAGATGCCGATGGCCAGCAGGGCGATGGAGACGGTCGACAATCCTGCGATCCAGCGCAATTTGCCGGCGATCGGGGGTGCAGTCCGGTTTTCCAGCTCACGCCGCGCCAGGTTGCGCACCGCCTGGTCGACCAGGGCGGGCGGCTCGATGTGGGGCAGGGGGTCCCGGGACTGCATCTGGTCGAGATCCCTCAACAGTTGCATGTCCGGCGAATCCGCTTTGCCTTTGCCAAAGTCAGAAGGTTGCATTTTCACCTCCTGATGGCTGCCCGGCCAACATACCGTCCTCATTCATGCTGTCCTGCAATTTCGCCAGCGCATAGCGCAGGCGGCTTTTGCAGGTTTCTGGTTTGCACTTTGTAACTTCGGCTATGGCGGACACGTCCAGCCCGGCCTCGAGCCGCAGCAATACCACCTCGCGCTGCTCCGGCGGCAGCGCATCGATGGCGGCCGCCAGCCGGCCATGCGCTTCGCTGGCCAAAACCTGGTCCTCCGGGCCGGGAACGTCTCCGCCCGGGCATGGCAGGTCTTCGATGTCAAAGGCAGCATCAACGGCC
>CBFGWJ010000153.1:0-5715 GCA_965652335.1 uncultured Gammaproteobacteria bacterium
CAATCTGCGCTATAGTTCCAGTACGCACAAACAACGGAGGCGAGCATGTCCGTGTCGTTGAAAAAATCCTTGGGAGAGCTGCTGGGCCTGGCTCGAGGCATGCTGGCCGACCGGGAACTGACCAATTCCGAAATCGAATTCCTGCAGGCCTGGTTGTCTGATCATGCTGAGGTTTCCCGCGGCTTTCCGGGCAATGTGATCCAGGCGCGGATCGAGGAAGTGCTGGAGGATGGGGTGATCACCGGGGAGGAACGTGGCCACCTGGTGGATACGCTCATCCAGCTGATCGAAGGACGGCTGGAGGATGTTTCCGGGCAGATGGATGTCACCGAACTCTGGTTCGACGACGCCGGGGAAATCGACTTTGACCGCTCCCGCTTCTGTCTCACCGGCAATTTCGTTTACGGGCCCATTCGCGTGTGCAGCATGGCCATTGAAGAGCGGGGCGGGGAAGTCACCCCCATGCTGACTGATGGCGAGTTCGCCGAGCCGCAGTTCCTCGTGGTGGGTGCGCTGGGTGTGGATGAATGGCGTCAGGGTAGCCTGGGACGGCAGATAGAAGCCGCCATGCGGCTGCGTTCTGCGGGCGCCCGGGTGAAGATCATTCCGGAGGACAGCTGGGCAGCGCAGCTCTGATCCGCAAGCGGGCTACCATTCCCGAGGGCGCGATCAGCTCCGAAGCGCAGGGTTGATTGCCATCACTCCGCTTGTCGCTGTGAAATCCTCACGCCGGGCTGCACACGGTCGCTCAGGTGGGCTACCACCCGGTCGCCGGCCTGCAGCCCGTCCAGAACCGCGGCATCGGTATTGTTGCGGTGCCCCAACTCAACCATGCGCTGCTCGGCCCGGCCATTGGTTTCAACCAGCACCGCCCACTGTTCACCCACCCGGTACAGCGCCGTCAGCGGAACCGTCAGCGCGTTGTCGCTGTGCCACAGAACCACCCGCGCCTCCACCTGGTAACCATGGCCCAGGGCGGTTCGCTTCTCAACCGGGCCGGTGAAATCGATGATGACATTCACGCGTTGTTCCTCGATGCCCAGGGCTGAAACCTTGGTGAAGCCGAATGGCTCGACCAGGCGCACGCGCCCTTCAAGGGGCTCACCGCCACCCCAGCCAGCGATGATAACCGCCTGGCCAGAATGAATCTTCACGGCATCGGAGGAGAGAAAATCGACCGAAATCTCGAGATCCAGCGGATTGCCGATTTCAAGCAGGGGCTCGCCCGCGGCCACCACCCGCTCACTGGCATTGTAAATCCTGAATACCCGTCCGCTGACCGGCGCGGTAATGGGTAAACATTCACAGTCCTGGGGCGGTTGCTGGGTTTGCAATGGCGAGAGCAATTGCGCCCTGGCCTGGTCGAGCTCAAACATGCGCACCTGCAACCCGGCCCTGGCGGTAGCCAGCGCTGCCTGCTGCGTTTTCAAGGCTCGCGCCGCCACATCGTAGTCATGTTGTGAAATCGTGCCGTTCACCACCAGCTCGCTGGCGCGCCGCCACTCAGATTCCGCGAACTCGAGTTCGGCTTCTGCCTGGTCCACCTCTGCTTTGGCAAGCTCCTGCGCCGACTCGGCCGCCTGCAGTGCCGCGCGGGCCTGGGCTTCGCTTCTGGGGTCCAGCAGGCTGGGGTCACCGGGCTCGATTTGCGCCAGCACCGTTTCCCCGGCGCTGACCGGATCGCCGACGTGGGCGTCGATGCGTTTCACCCGGCCGGCAACCGGCGCGGAGAGTACATACATGTCATGCACGCGGGTTTTGCCTTCCTCGGCGATGGTCACAACCATGGGCTGCTGTTGCACCGTAACCAGGTCCACTGAAATGGCTTCGGGCCTGAAGCTGAACAACAGGCTGAGTGATACCACCGCCGCGACCAGCAGCCACAACACCATTCGTTTGTTCGTGGGTGACATCCGTTACTCCCGGGTTTTGAGAACGTCAAGCAGCCTGAGGCGGTCCACCCGGCGCCTGACGATCATTATGGAAACCGCCGTGGCAATCAATGCAATGGAGCAGGCGCTGCCATAGGTTGAGCGCTCCACCACCAGCGGAATGCGGAACAGTTCCGTATTGAACAGGTTGGCCATGATCAGGCTCAACAGGTAACCGAGCGCGCATCCCAGCGGCAGTGCCAGGATGATCAGCAGCAGCACTTCGCCCAGCAGGATGTAGGAGGTTTCGCCGCGGGAAAAACCCAGCACGCGCAGCGTGGCCAGGTCACGCCCGCGCTCCGACAGTGCGATGCGGGCGGCATTGTAGGCCACGCCGAAACCCAGGCCGCCGGCGAACAGCGAAAACAGGGTGATGAATACCATCATGTTTTCCGCCACCACCTTTTCAAACGAACTGATGGCGGTGCGCCGCAGCATCACGGCGGAAACCGCGGGCAATACCTTGAGCCGACGGTACAGTTCGTCCACTTGCCCCGAATCGGTCAGCAGGTTGAGGAATCCCACCCGCGGACGTTCCTGCAGCAGGCGATTGAGCGCGTCGATGTGCATGTAAGCCGGCACACCGATGTAGGTATCCACCGTACCGGCAACCGTCAAAAGGGCCTCAGGACGCCTGCCCTCGCGAATGCTTACCCATATCCGGTCGCCGGTGGAGACTTCCAGCTTGTCGGCCAGCGCCTGTGCCAGAACCAACCCTTCTTCGGGAACGGGCAGGCGCTGGTTGCGCTTCTCATCGTAAATCGGCTGCAACACCGCATCGGTGCCTGTGCCGACGATGGAACCGCGATGCTGCAGCGGGCCGGCCGCGAAGTTGGCGCCGACTATGCGCACCGGTTCAACCGCCAGTACGCCCGGCAGGTGCTCGAAGTCATGCACGACATCCGACGCCTGCGGCTCTGCCAGGCCCACCATGACATCCTGCCGCTGGGCTTCAAAGAAATAGGTTTGCGCCATGTAATCCAGCGCGTCATCCCACTGCAGGGCCAGCACCAGCAAGGCTACGGAGCAGGCCACGCCGCCCACCGTAAAGGCTGCGCGCAACGGCCCCCTGGCGATGTTGCGCAGGATGATGCGTGTAGGCTGGTCCAGCCAGCGGCCAATGCGGGTTTCGGCCAGCCAGCTGCGCTGGAACGCGGGCGGGCTGGGCGGAATCATGGCCTGGGCGGGCGGCAGGCGGGCGGCCCGAAGCACGCTGCTCAGCGCCCCCAGCAGGGCTGCAGCCAGCGACAGCAGGCCGGCGATAAGGAATGCGTTGGTGCTGGGGCGGTACAGCAGCAGGGGAAAACGGAATACGGCGGCATAAAGCTCTGTGTTCATGCGGCCGAACCAGGCCCCCAGCAGCATGCCCAGCGCGATACCCAGCGCCGCAATGGCCATCACCAGCTTGGCATAATGCCAGGCCACTTCCCGGTTGCTGTAGCCGAATGCCTTCATCAGCCCGATCTGGCTGCGTTCGATGGTAATCAGCCTGGCCAGTACCATATTGGTGAGAAACGCCGACACCACCAGGAAGATGGCGGGCAGGATGCGCGACATGTTGCCCAGCTGTTTGATCTCATTCATTACAAACCAGTTGGAAATCTGGTCGGCCCGGGCTACGGCGCCAACGCCGCCGTAGGGCTCAAGCAGGGCGTCGACCTGGGGCAATACGGCGGCTGCGCGCGTGCCATGGGTCAGCCGCAGCGACAGGTTGTTGAACGAGCCCTTCAGGTCAAAGGCGGCGGCCAGCGCTTCCCGGCCCATCCACATGACGCCGAAACGCAGGTCGTCGGGCATGAGTGCGCCCGGACCCAGGCTGTAGATGTATTCCGGTGACAATGCGGTGCCCACCACCTCCAGTTCGCGCCGGTGACCGTTGAGGATGGCGGTGATGTGATCGCCAGGTCTGAAGCTGTGGGCTTCCGCAAAAGGTTCGTTCAGCACCACCTCGTCCGGCCGGTTGGGCGCCACCAGCCGGCCGGAACGCAGCACCAGGCGGTTCAGCAGCGGCGGTTCCGATTCCGGAATGGAGACGAACTGGCCCAATACCGGCTCTGGTATACCCTCGATATCGAGCGTGGCGAATTGCACCACGCGGCTCTGCACCGAAAGCACGCCATCCAGATCGGCAATACGCGAGGCCACCTGGTCCGGCGCGCGCTTGAGGCTGGCAAACACATCGCCAAAGGCGTAGCGGTCGTAGTAGGCATTGGCGGTTTCGAGCAGGGCCTCGCGGGTGGACAGGGACATAACCAGTACCGCCACGCCAGAGGCCACCACCAGGGCAATGGCCAGGACCTGGCCTTTGAGGTGCCACAGGTCGCGCAGGATTTTCCGGTCCAGGGAGCGCAAGGTCACCACTCCATGTCCGCGGGTGCGATTCGTTGGTGGTTCTGTTCAACCGAAGCGATTTGCCCGTCGGCCATGCGTAACACGCGATCGGCCATGCCGCCAATGACCGTGTTATGGGTGATCACCGCAGTCGTGGTGCCCAGCTCCCGGTTCACCTGCTCGATGGCCTGCAGCACCAGGATGCCCGTCTGGCTGTCCAGCGCGCCGGTGGGCTCATCGCACAGCAGGATGTCGGGTTGCTTGGCAATGGCCCGCGCGATGGCCACGCGTTGCTGCTCGCCGCCGGAGAGTTGCGCCGGAAAGTGGTCCATGCGGTCTTTGAGGCCCACCAGTTCAAGCGCATCAGCCACCGGCATGGGGGACCTGGAAATTTCGGTGACCAGCTCCACGTTTTCACGCGCCGTGAGGCTGGGTATCAGGTTATAGAACTGGAACACAAAACCCACGTGCTCCCGGCGGTACAGCGTTAGCCCGGAATCGGTGGTCGCAGTCAGTTCATAATCGCGGAAGGTCACCGTTCCGGAGGTGGGTGCGTCCAGCCCGCCGAGGATATTGAGCAGGGTGGATTTTCCCGAGCCGGAAGCGCCGAGCAAAACCACCAGTTCGCCCTGGTACAGGTCCAGGTCAACGCCACGCAGTGCGTGCACTTCAACTGAGCCGGTGCGATACACCTTGGTCAGCTGCCGAGCGCTCAGCGATACATTTGGGGGTATGACGGCTTCTGCCATGGCGATATTGGAACATATCGGCGCAAGGGCGGCACCTGTGGGATTGACGCATGGGCGCCAGGGTTTTCAGTGCGGATTGGCGGTGTCCTGCGCTTGAAAGTCCGCCTTGCGTGGGCCCGTATCCCTGCCTATTCAAATCCATCCGCAAACAGGAAGGACAAGTCCACCGCCAGCACCGCGAACCAGCCGTCACTGCCGGTGCTGGTGCCGGTGAGGGCGCCGCGGATGATTTTTGCAGGTGCGATATCGCCGTCGGCGGTGCGCGACCAGAACAGCAGGCCAGGCGCCGTGGCGGAATTCTCCCGGTCACTTGCCACCACCAGTTGATTGTTTACAGCGTCATAGGTCAGGGCGTGCGCGTTGTAGATCGACGCGGTCCCGCCCGAGATCCGCCGTATCGGAGCCACGTTGCCACTGGCGGTTGCGGCAAAGGTGCTCAGGATATAGGGGTCAAGTTGTGTGGCGCCGTCGGTGAGCACATAGAGCTCATTGTTCAGGGGATTGAATTCCAGGTCAGTCACGTATGTGCCCATCAACGTATTGCTGCCAGTGATGATGCGCGTGGGGGCAACATCGCCACTGGCCGTGCGCGGAAATACCAGCACTTCGGCGCTATAGCTTGAATCACCGTCAAACTGGTAATCACCCACGTAGATTTCGTCCGTGGCCGGGTTGTAGGCCAGGCCGGAAGGATTGTTGATGCC
>CBFGWJ010000154.1:0-5712 GCA_965652335.1 uncultured Gammaproteobacteria bacterium
TGGTGCCGGCACCAGGATTCGAACCCGGGACCTACTGATTACAAATCAGTTGCTCTACCAACTGAGCTATGCCGGCATGGCCAGTTGCGCTACGACCTTTTGCGCGGGCGGTATTGTAGACCAAAGCTCAGCGGGTAAACACCTGCCACCGCTATTATTTTCGGCTTTCGCGATGCGCCGGACGCACACTCACCTCGCCGGAGTTGAAGCAGTGCGCCTGCTGTTCCCCCGACGGCAGCGCTTCCGAAACCAACAGGTTGCCCTGTGCATCGATGCCGGTCGCGCAACCCAGGATTTCCCCCTCAGCCGCTGTCACGCGCACGGGTTGGTTGAACAGCAGGTCAAAACGCTGCCAGTCGGTTTCGAATGGCGCAAAGCCACTGGTTTCAAATGCCTGCAGAGCGTCCAGCAGCCGGTCCAGCAGGGCACCTGCCAGACGGTCGCGCAGGCCTGCATCGGGGCTTGCGCCGGGCAGTTCGGCCACGCTGGTCCAGGGCTGGTCGATACCCTGGGCGGCAGCGGCATCCGGCGGCATGGCCACATTGAGGCCGATACCCATTACGACCGCGGACTTGCCGCCACCAGATGGCCTGGATTCCAGCAGGATGCCGCCCAGTTTCCTTCCGTTCGCCAGGATGTCGTTGGGCCATTTCAGCCCTGCGCCTTGAATCCCCAGCAATTCCAGCGCGCGCACCACCGCCACGCCCACGACCAGCGGCAGGCATGAAAGATCCCGGACGGCAGCGTTGAAAATCCATCCCAGGCTCAGGTAGATATTGCAACCCGCCGGCGACTGCCAGGCCCTTCCCCGGCGGCCGCGGCCGGCGGTTTGCTGTTCAGCAAGCACGGCATGAGCGTGGAATTCATCGCGGGCAAGCTGCAGCAGCCAGGCGTTGGTGGAGCCCACCTGTTCCAGCACAGTAAGGTTTGTCAGAGCTTCAGCAGACGCCTTGGACAGGCCTGCCTGAATGACAGTTTTGTGCGAGGAAGGAATAGCTAATGACAAGAGGGCACCCGGTCAGCAGTTCAGAACAGGCGCTTGAGGAAACGGGCTTTCTCAAAGCGGTATTCCTCGCCCGCCAGCATTTTGCGGATGTTGTTGCGGTGCGTGAAGATCATGAACAGGGCCAGCGCGATGCCCAGGATCAGCTGTTCCCGCGGAACCTGCAGCCACAGCATGGACGGAATGATGCTGAGTCCCGCCAACATGGTGCCCAGCCCCACCCAGCCGGTGATGCCAAGCACCAGCACCCAGGTGACGAACATCAAAGGCAACGTCCAGGGTTGCAGCACTGCCAGCACGCCAATGGCCGTGGCTGCGCCCTTGCCGCCGCGAAAACCATGCCACACCGGGTAACAATGCCCCAGCACCGCGGCGAAGCCACAGCACACGGCCTGAATTGGTGCGGCGACTGAACCGCCCAGTCCCGGCAACGGGATCAGTGGAATCAGGCCGGCGGCAACCGCGCCCTTGGCCACGTCGATGATCGCCACTGCCAGGGCGAACTTCTTCCCCACGCTGCGAAAGGCGTTGGTGCCGCCCGCGTTGCCGCTGCCCATGGTGCGAATGTCGATCTGGCGCAAGCGGCCCAGCACCAGGCTTCCGGAAATGGAGCCCAGCATGTAGGCCAGCAAGCTCTTGATGATCAGCACGGTCATGCCGGCAAGCCTGGCGCATTCCGCGCCCGGGCTGGATATCCAGCCCGAAACATCAGTTGGCAACAAGCCAAAGAAGAATCAGTCATTGGCCAGCTCACCCGCATGCGGCAGGAACGCCAGGATCAGGCCGCCGGGGCCGACATGCACGCCCAGCGCGGAACCCGCCTCGGTGATATGGCAGGAATGTATGCGTGGGTGCCGCGCCAGCACCGCGCGGCGGGTTTGCGCCGCCCCTTCGGGCGCGTTGGCGTGGGCGATCAACACCCGGTACATTCGGTCGGGCTGCATGTGTTTGCAGGCGCTGGCTGCCAGCCGTTCCGGCTGGGCACCTCGCCCGAGGTGAAAACCGGCCAGCCCCAGGGTGCCTTTCGGCGTAGCCGTGAGTACCGGGTTCAGGTGCAAGTGGTCGGTCAGCCACTTCACCCACGCCTTGAGTCGCCCGCCCCTGACCGCGTAGGCAAGGTCATTGGCCACTGCAAACACGCGGCACCGTGAGCGCGCCTCCCGCAGCAGCGCCTCGATTTCGTCCGCTTCAAAGCCACGCTCGGCCGCCTCGCCCGCAATGATGGCCAGTAAACCCTGCCCGGCCGAAGCACTGAGGCTGTCGAACACGCGCACGTGGCCACCGTTCTGCCGCCCGGCGGCACTGATGGCGGCCGATGTAGTGCCACTCAGTGCGCTGGAAAGGCCCACCGAAACCACCTCGTAGTGATGCGATGTCAACAAGCCGTACACGCGCGAAAAGTCCAGTGCCGGCGGCTGCGAGGTCTTGGGGGCCTCGGCCGACTCCTGCAGCAGGCGGTAGAACTCCTCGCTGCTGAGCGTGACGCGATCCAGGTACTCGCGCTCGCCGAAACTCAGCCGAACCGGCACCACGTGTATGGCCAGGCGTTCGATTTCCGATTGCGGTATGTCCGCGCCTGAATCCGTCACCACCGCCACTTTGCCTTTGTGGTTCATCAGGCCGTGCTGGCGCTGCATGTCATCGGCTTTCTGCTGCGTCACATTGCCAAAGCCTTCAGCCGCCAGGAATACGTCCGCTGGCTGGTTTACATGGATATGTACACGAACCTTGTCAGCGTTGCCGGCCACCACCAGCGAACTCGAATCGAGCTGCCGCATGGCCTGCATGATGGCATCGCGGTCCAGGCCCACAGCATGGCCCGGCGCCTTCTCAATCACGCACTCGGTGCAGTAACGGTGCTCACCCACCGCAAATTCCTCGGCGGCGAAAGCCTCTTCCGAACCGAGGTCGGCCGGAACCGCATCCACCCGCCCGGTTTCCATGTAAGCCGCCATCCCTTCGAGGAAATCCACGAAACCTTGTGCGCCGGCATCCACCACGCCTGCCTGTCGCAAAACCGGCAGCAGGTTGGGCGTATTGGCCAGCGACTGCCGCGCCCGTTCCAGGCCGTGCTGCAGCAACTGCCGCAGGTCACTGGCACCCTGCTTTTCCTGCGCCGCCAGTTCGGCGGAAAAATCCTCCAGCACCGTGGGCATGGTGCCGGGAACCGGGCTGGCCATGGCTTTCCAGGCAGCCTGGGCCCCGGCATTGGATGCGATGGCGAGGCTGTTGGCGGTGAGCAGGCGATGGCCGTTGATCGCTTCGCTGAAGCCCTGGAAATACTGCGCCATTATCGCGCCGGAATTGCCCCGGGCACCATCCAGGGCGGCGCTGGCCACCAGGCTCATCAGCTCATCCACGCGCCGGCGCGGTTTGCGCTTCAACGCGTCCAGGACGGTTTTGAAGGTGAAAGCCAGGTTGGTGCCGGTATCGCCATCGGGCACCGGGAAAACATTGATGCGATTGAGCAGGTCGCGGCGCTGGAACAGGTGCGCTATACCTGCGGTGATGACCTGCCCCAGCCGGGTACCATCCAGGTAAGCTGTCGATCGATGGGCGGGAGCCAGCCCGGCCCGGTTGGATGCAGTCTTCTTCATGCGCGGCGCGAGTTTAGCACAGCAAAAGGCAGCTTTAGCACGCTGCCAAAGGGCCGGGAACAGTTGGCGATTTTGCACAAAATCTGGCGAAAGCGACCCTCACTCTGGCCTGTTATCGCGGCCCAAACGAAACACGGCGCCCGCAAACCCTCACCAGCACTATGACTTCAGGCCCATGAACGGGTGGCATGAATCCTGCATCATTTGTTCACAACAACAAGAACTCATTGGCAAAGCCAGCCAACTCGTTTTCCACCGGGTCAACCACAGGGAGTTGCAACCATGTCCACCGACAGCATCATCAATGAGATCCGCGAAGCACTGCAAGGCCGCCCCGGCCAGCCCATCGTACTGGGTGTGTGCAATGCCATCGCCGCCCGCATGGGCTGGCAAACCTGGTGCGTGCGCCTGGCGGTGATCGTGAGCGCGCTGTTTTTCGCCGGCACCACCCTGGTGGCTTACGTGATTGCGGGCCTGTTGCTGAAAGAGACCGAAGCGCGCACCAAGGGTTTTTTTGCCGGCCTGGCTGTAATTGCACGTGAGTGGACGGAAAAGCTCTCCGCCACCTTCAACCGGGCTTTCTGTACCGGCCGGTCCGATTATCGCGGTTACTGATTCCTCCACATAACCGCGACTTGCCGGTCCACGGGTTGGGATGGGCCGGCGCCGGCTTTTTCGTCAGATTTCCAGCTCGATGAAATCCTGCACGGTGGCAGCGGTGAACGGCCAGAACAGTTCCCGTTTGATGTCGCTGCGGTAGAGCACCGGAATGTGATTGCCATAGCGACGGATCAGGTCGAGGTCCGACTCGATATCCACTGTCTGCCAGGCGGCGCCACAATCCTCCAGCATGTGCTCGGCCAGTTCACACAGGTGGCAGTCGGGGCGCGTGTAGAGAAAAATGGGGCTTTTTTGCATCGTCACGGGCGTCACGGGAAGGTTGGCGGGATGATGGAAAGCTTAGCAGTTGTGGCCTGAAATGTTACCCTGAAGCAGTTGATGTTGCGGCCGGAATGTGCCGGCCCTTCACCACTTTATCGGCTTGCAGGGAAGTACAGCATGGCAGTCAGCGTTTTCGACCTGTTCAAAATCGGCATTGGCCCATCGAGTTCGCATACCGTTGGTCCGATGAAGGCGGCCTGCACGTTTGTGCGCCGGTTGCAGCAGCATGAGCTGCTGGCGGGCACCGCGCGCATCCAGGTCACGCTGTTCGGGTCCCTCGCCCATACTGGCCGTGGCCATGGCACGGACAAGGCTGTGCTGCTGGGCCTGCAGGGCGAAATGCCCGATTCGGTGGATCCGGATGCCATCGAGGGGATGCTGGCCGGCATACGCGAACGGCAACAGATCGCCCTGCCGGCCGGCCCCGTGATCGGATTCAATCCCGACCAGGACCTCAAATTCAACAAGCGGCAGCTGTTGCCGCACCACCCCAACGGCATGCGTTTTGAAGCCTTTGACGCCGAAGGCAACAGCCTGGTGCAGCGCGAGTACTATTCGGTGGGCGGCGGCTTCGTGGTGAACCAGGACCGCGCCGCGGAAGACCGCATCGTGGCGGATGAGACGCCCCTGCCCTTCCCGTTCAGAAGTGGTGATGAATTGCTGGCCCTGTCCGACAGGCACGGCCGCAGCATCGCCGCCCTGATGCTGGAAAATGAAACCACCTGGCGCACCGAAAGCGAAATCCGCAGCGGCCTGCTGCGCATCTGGAACGCCATGCACGACTGCATGCAGCGCGGCTACCGGCAGGAAGGCGACCTGCCTGGCGGGCTCAAGGTGAAGCGCCGCGCACCCAGCCTGCATCGTGAATTGCAGGCACACACGGCGGAAAACGATCCACTCAGCGCGCTTGACTGGGTGAACCTGTTTGCCCTGTCGGTGAACGAGGAAAATGCCGCCGGCGGGCGGGTCGTCACCGCTCCAACCAATGGCGCGGCCGGCATCATTCCGGCTGTCATCCAGTATTACCGGCAGTTCATTCCGGGCGCGAACGACGAGGGCGTGGTGGATTTCCTGCTCACCGCCGGCGCAATCGGCATCCTGTACATGCAGAACGCCTCGATCTCCGGCGCCGAAGTCGGCTGCCAGGGCGAAGTCGGCGTGGCCTGCTCG
>CBFGWJ010000155.1:0-5690 GCA_965652335.1 uncultured Gammaproteobacteria bacterium
CTTTCCGTGTCGGGCGTCTGGTTGAAGTCGTAACTCAGGCCCTGCTGCTGCATCTTGTGCATGTAGCTGTAGGCCGACTTCGGCCGGCCCACCAGCGAACTGCCCACCACCATGCCGATCATGTACTGCGGCTCGTAGGGACGGGCATTGCGCAGGCGCATCGTCGCCTGGACAAATTTCAGGTATTCACCGGCTTCATAGGCAGCGATTGCGTTCCGCTGCTGCTCTTCGATTTCCGCCTGGGTGAGCGGCGGTTTGGCCGCAGCAGCGGGCTTTTGTTCAGGCGCATCCGTCGGCGCAGGGGGAGAAACTTCCGGCATTTGCTGGGCAAAAGCCTGGAAGCTGGAGAACATGAGCATTAAACATGCCACGAGAAGGGTTGGTCGACTTTGCATGGGTATTCCTGAAACAGGTTTGGAGCGGATGCAGCCACAGGCTTGAGCTACGGACCTGCCGTTTGAGCCTTCATGGCTTGCATGGTTCCCTGACGAATGAGTGGCCGGCCAGGCAATGTTGAAACCGGCGCCGGATGGCCAGGCTGCAGCCCTGGACGGTACACTGGACATTTCAAGCCGGGCATTCTACCAGAGGCCAGGGCCACGACAAACCTGCTGCGAAATACCTGCCGTGAAAAACCTTCGATGAAACAAGGGACTCCCGTGAACAGCAAACCCCGTGACACCAAATGCCTGTACGCCGGCCGTTACCTGGGCCTGTATGAAACCGAAGGCTGGGAATACGTCAGCCGGGAAAATGCTACAGGCGTGGTGGTGCTGATAGCGGTCAATGAAACACAGGAGCTGCTGCTGGTGGAGCAGTTCCGGCCAGCCGTGGGCCAGTCGGTCATCGAGCTTCCGGCCGGGCTTGCGGGTGATCTCGATGATCCCGGAGAAAGCCTGCTGCAGGCCGCGCAGCGCGAATTGCTGGAAGAAACCGGTTACCAGGCCGGGCGCCTGGAACTGCTGCTGTCCTGCCCGAGCTCTGCCGGCATGAGTGACGAGATCGTCAGCTTCGTGTTGGCCAGCGGGTTGCAGCAACTGGGACCAGGAGGCGGTGACGACAGCGAGGACATCAGGGTGCATGCCGTTCCCCTGGCGAAAGCGGACCAGTGGCTTGCCGGTTGCCTTGATCGCGGACTGCTGCTCGACCCCAAAATCTACAGCGCCCTGTACTGGCTGCAACAGCGCAGCCGATGATACCCCGCAGCTTTCAGCGCAGAACCAGAACCAACAGGTAAAGCGCCGCAACCACGATGCTCAGCCAGGTAAGCACGATGCCGAACTTCCTGGCGTTGTGCACGGCATTGGGCTGACTCATGCCCCAGGCATGCAGGATGCGGCCCAGCAACAACATGGCGCCCAGGACATGCACCATGGCCGCCGCTGCTCCCAGCGCCTCCAGCAGGGCAATCAATATCAAGGCCAGCGGAACGTATTCAGCGAAATTGCCGTGCGCGCGGATTGCCTGCCCCAACTCGGCAACATTGCCATCACCCAGGGAAACATGCCCGCGCAGCCGGAATTTGGAAACGCGGGCGGAAAGCAGGATGAACAGCAAACCAAGCAGGGAAGCATACAATGCAGTGATTTCGAGGCTCATATCTCGGATTCCAGTGTAAAGTGGTCAGGGGAAGGGCTTGAGCCCTGAGAGCGCAAGACTAACCCATTCACAGTCCATTCCGAACCGGCTGTTGAAAAATCCTTCCGCGGTGGCGGAATTGCCGTTGTCGGTCGCTGTCGGAGGAATCTGCCATCGGGTTCTGGGCTGCCTATAGCGAACATAGTTAAAAACAATTGGAGAATAATAATCCATCGTCATAGTCTATCAAACACTTGAAAAGCACAGGAGATTCCCATGTCAGACGGAAGCAAATGCCCGGTCATGCATGGCGGCCACACGGCCGTCGGCAAATCCAATATGGACTGGTGGCCCAAGTCACTCAACCTGGACATCCTTCACCAGCACGATCACAAACCCAACCCCCTCGGCCCGGATTTCAATTACCGCGAGGCGGTGAAAAGCCTCGATGTGGCTGCGCTGAAGCAGGACCTTCGCGAACTGATGACCGACAGCCAGGAGTGGTGGCCCGCCGACTGGGGACACTACGGCGGCCTGATGATCCGCATGGCCTGGCACGCGGCCGGCTCCTACCGCGTGGCTGATGGCCGTGGCGGCGCCGGCACCGGTAACCAACGCTTTGCCCCGCTCAATTCCTGGCCCGACAACGCCAACCTGGACAAGGCTCGCCGCCTGCTCTGGCCGATCAAGAAGAAGTACGGTAACCAGCTCAGCTGGGCCGACCTCATCATCCTCGCAGGGAATGTCGCCTACGAGTCGATGGGGTTGGAAACTTACGGGTTCGCCTTTGGCCGCGAGGACATCTGGCATCCCGAGAAAGACATTTACTGGGGTTCTGAAACCGAGTGGCTGGCGCCCAGCGACAATCCCAACAGCCGCTATTCCGGTGAACGTGATCTGGAGAACCCGCTGGCCGCCGTGATGATGGGCCTGATCTATGTGAACCCCGAAGGCGTGGATGGCAAGCCGGACCCGATCAAAACCGCCCATGACGTGCGCGTGACTTTTGCCCGCATGGCCATGAACGACGAGGAAACCGTGGCACTGACAGCCGGTGGCCACACGGTGGGCAAAACCCACGGCAACGGCAATGCGGCCAACCTGGGCCCCGCTCCGGAAGCCGCGGATGTCGAAGAGCAGGGTCTCGGCTGGATGAATCACAAGACGCGCGGCATCGGCCGTGACACGGTCACCAGCGGCATCGAAGGCGCCTGGACCACACATCCAACCAAGTGGGACAACGGCTATTTCAAGCTGTTGCTGGGCTACGACTGGTGGCTCAAGAAGTCCCCGGCCGGAGCCTGGCAGTGGGAGCCGGTGAACATCAGGGAAGAAGACATGCCGGTAGATGTCGAAGACCCGACCATCCGCCGCATGCCGATCATGACCGACGCTGATATGGCGGTGCGCTTCGACCCCGAGTACCGCAAGATCGCCGAGCGCTTTGCCGCCGACCAGGAATATTTTTCCAAAACCTTTGCCCGCGCCTGGTTCAAGCTGACACACCGCGACATGGGTCCGAAGTCACGTTATATCGGCCCTGAAGTGCCCGAAGAAGACCTGCTGTGGCAGGATCCGGTGCCAGCCGGCGCAACCGACTACGATGTAGCGGCTGTCAAGGCAAAGATTGCTGACAGCGGCCTGTCGATCAGTGAGATGGTGAGCACTGCCTGGGACAGCGCACGCACATTCCGCGGTTCGGACTTTCGTGGCGGCGCCAACGGCGCCCGCATTCGCCTGGCGCCACAGAAAGGCTGGGAAGGCAATGAGCCCGAGCGGTTGGCCAAGGTGCTGAAGGTGCTGGAAGGCATCGCGGCAGAGACTGGCGCCAGCGTCGCGGACGCCATCGTCCTGGCCGGTAACGTCGGAGTCGAGCAGGCCGCCAAAGCGGCAGGCTTCGACATCGATGTACCTTTTCATCCCGGCCGCGGCGATGCCACCGCCGAACAGACCGACGTAGAAGGCTTCCAGTACCTCGAGCCGGTTCATGACGGCTTTCGCAACTGGCTGAAGAAAGACTACGCCGTGAGCGCGGAAGAACTGCTGCTGGACCGCGCGCAGCTGATGGGGCTCACGGCCCCGGAAATGACCGTGCTGGTTGGCGGCATGCGCATGCTCGGCACCAACCACGGCGGCAGTAGCCACGGTGTGTTCACCGACCGGGTGGGTGTTCTGAGCAACGACTTTTTCGTCAACCTGACGGACATGGCTTACCGCTGGCAACCGGCTGGCGAAAACCTGTACGAAATCCAGGAGCGCAAGTCCGGCAAAACCCGCTGGACGGCAACCCGGGTCGACCTGGTATTCGGTTCGAACTCCATCCTGCGTGCCCTGGCAGAGGTTTATGCCCAGGACGACAGCAAGGAGAAGTTCGTGAAGGATTTTGTTGCGGCCTGGACCAGGGTGATGAACGCCGACCGCTTTGACCTGCAACAGTGAGGGGCCGAGAGCCCTTTTGAAAGATCGGGGCCGGCAAAGCGCCGGCCCCGGATGTCGCTGTTGAACGCCTTATAAGGGCGCCATCTGCGTTGCTATGGAATCGCGCAAATCAGCGATTTCGAAGTTGATATCCGCCAGTTTTCCCTGCACCTTCGCAATCTTCCTGGCATCCGCTTTCTTCTTGCCTGTCGCTGCTTCGGCTTCCTTCATGATGCCCTTGAGCTTCTTCTCCGCTTTTTTGGCATCCTTCTGCACCTGCGCATACAGCGAAGGCAGCTTTGATTCATGCAGTACGCGGGTGACGGCTTCCAGGTTCAACATGCAGTGTTCCAGCGGATTTTCAGCCGAAACATTCAGGTCCAGCCGGTCCATGGCCTCGCCGAGCAGGCGCTCACAATCACGCAGGTTGTAGAACGCATTCAGCGCGCGCAGGAAGGCGCCCAGATGCTCGACGCCGTCTCCGGCGGGAAAGGTATCCGGAGGCAGCGGAATTCCGTCAGCGTCCACTCTTCTGCCGAAATGCAGCGCCGCCATTGACCTTTCAGGCGTGAAAAGCCTTGATCCCGGCGTGAACCCACCAGGCTTCACCGAAGGGATCGGCCGGCCCCGCGGATTCTTGTCCGGATCCCCAAGCAGGAAATCCAGGGTCCCGTAATGGGCAATCGCTTCTTCAAAATCATCGACTACCTTGTGATTGTGGAACCAGGCCTTTTTCTCCGCTGCCTCAATAAGCGACTGGGTATTGAACGCACCAAAAATTTCACCGCTGTCCCCGCCTGCGAACGCATTCACGATGGCTCCGTCGTCTTCGGGTAACGGAAATCCTACCGTTGCCAGGCCGATATCGTCTTCCGCCATGCTGACGGAGGTGATGGCGTTGTCATTGCCGCCGCTGTCATTGCTCAGCGCGCCGCCATTGTCGTGGCAACGATCGCAAGCAGCGCCTTCAGTAAGCGCATAGTGGTCGCGACCCAAAGCCACGCGCGGGTCCTTGAAATCCAGCAACATGATGTCGAACTCGGTGGCATTCTCCGTACCCTGTATGGCGTTCTCTTCCTCGTCCAGCGGACGGCGGCCCAGCCAGCGCTGGAATGCCTCCATGGCATCCAGTTCGTCAGCCGTTCCACGGCGGAAATCCACACCTGCGATGCGGTCCAGGCTTCGGGTGAAATGTTGCGCAATCGCGCCGGTGGCGAATGCGCGGAAGGACCCGTCGGCATCCGGGTCGAACTCACCATGATGCGTCTGGCAGGTGTCATCTCCCGGCAAAATCTTCGGAGTTCCCGGAGATCCGTCACCCGACCAGCCGAGCTGGGGCAATTCGAGCTCCACACCCTCACTGCATTCGGGCGGCAGCAACGGCGTACCGGGAAAGTCGGGATTGGGTATTACTTCACCTTCATCAATTTCGACAGCGAGCTGGGTGGTCAGGTCCAGCGCCTGTATGGCCATGGAAGCACGAAACACCGGACCGTGATGGCCATCATCGTCATCAAAGCAAACCGGGTCGTCACCCGGGCACAGCGGGGCCGGGCCACCTGAAATATTGAATAGCGCGAATGTGCGGATCAGCTCTTCATTCTCAAAGCCGGGTACGTTTGAGGCGAATACCAGGTCGCGTTCTTTCTTTTTCAGTTTCTTGATACTGGCCGGAAAGATGCTGTAACCCTCTG
>CBFGWJ010000156.1:0-5646 GCA_965652335.1 uncultured Gammaproteobacteria bacterium
CCGGATCGTATCCGGAGGCACGGACAATCACCTGTTCCTGGTGGACCTGATTGGCTGTGACTATACCGGCAAGGACGCGGAAGAAGCCCTGGGCCGCGCCCATATGACGGTCAACAAGAATACCGTCCCTGGCGAACCCCGGTCCCCGTTCGTGACCAGTGGTTTACGGCTGGGCACGCCCGCGGTCACCACGCGCGGATTCAACCAGGCCGATTGCGTCAGGCTGGCCGGGCTGATCTGCGATGTGCTGGACCATATCGGTGATGCTGCGGTCGAGCAGCGCAGTCGTGAAGGCGCATTGGCGCTGTGCAAGGCTCATCCGGTTTACCAGTACTGAGCCCGCAACTGGACGTGTTGAATGTGGTGTCCTTTCTGCAACCATCATGATACCCGGGTCGTCGATTCACGGCTGACCGGTGATGGCATGCAGATCCGCCGCCGCCGCCAGTGTGCCGATTGCGGAGCCCGTTTCAACACCTATGAAGGCCCTGAGCTGAAGGCACCACGCATCATCAAGGCCGATGGCGGACGCGAGGCATTTTCTGAAGCCAAGCTGCGCAACGGCATGCTGCGCGCACTGGAAAAGCGTCCGGTGGAAACCCGCGAGATCGAGCGCGCCATCCGCCGGCTGCTGCGCGATATCAGCAGCGTGGAAGAAGCAGAAATTCCTTCCAGCCTGCTGGGTGAATGGGTCATGCGTGAATTGAGTCGGCTGGACCAGGTGGCTTATGTGCGTTTCGCATCGGTGTACAAGCGGTTCGAGGATGTACAGGCTTTCCGCGACCTGATCGAACGCCTGGAGCTGAAGGGTCCGGCAACGGATGACCAGCGCCAGGGTGACTTGCTGCGGCCGGCGGGCAACCGTAACAAGCGACGCAAGCCATGAGTTTCAGCGCTTTTGATCATCAATGCATGGCTGAAGCCCTGCGGCTGGCTGCTCTGGGCCTGTCCAGCACCCAGCCGAATCCCCGCGTGGGTTGTGTGGTGGCGAAAGACGGGCAGGTAATCGGTCGCGGTTTTCACCAGCGTGCCGGTGAAGCCCATGCGGAAATTTTTGCCTTGCAGGAAGCCGGGTCAGCGACACATGGCGCGACGGCCTATGTCACGCTGGAGCCCTGCAGCCATCACGGCCGCACTCCGCCCTGTGCCGAAGCATTGCTGGCGGCGGGAGTCACCCGGGTGGTCATCGCCATGCAGGATCCGCATACTGTCGTGAATGGAGCGGGTGCCCGGTTGTTACAGGAAGCGGGTGTCTCAGTGGAATCAGGCCTGATGCAGGCGGAGGCTGAAGACCTCAACCCGGGTTTCCTGCAGCGCATGCGTCATGGCCGGCCATGGGTTCGTGTCAAGCTGGCTGCCAGCCTGGATGGCCGTACGGCGCTGGCCAGTGGCGAGAGCCAGTGGATCAGCAGCGAGGCTTCACGCCGCGATGTGCAGCACTGGCGGGCGAGATCGAGCGCGATCCTGACCGGCATAGGCACGGTGCTGGCGGATGACCCGCAAATGACCGTGAGGTTGGAAGGCGTTGAGCATCAACCCGTTCGTGTCATCGCTGACAGCCGCTGGCGCACGCCCGCCACGGCGAAGATTTTGCAACAACCGGGCCGGGTCATCATTGCCGGCTGCGAAACACAGGTTGTACCCGTTGACTTGGAGGCCAGCCCGGCGCAGTTGCTGCGCCTGCCCGCAGTGGGCGGAAAGCCGGACCTGAACGCGTTGATGAAGGCGCTGGCCAAAGAGCAGGTGAATGAACTGCAGGTCGAGGCAGGCGCCGGCCTGTGTGGCGCGCTGTTGCGACAACGGCTGGTGGATGAGGTGCTGCTGTACCAGGCGCCCGTGATCCTGGGAGAGGGTGGCCAGGGCTTGTTCGCCGCGCTGGGAATGGAAACCATGCAGGATAAATATCAACTGAACCGGATCGAAAGCCGGTATTTCGGTCCCGACCAGCGTCTCAGGATGCGGCCTGTGTTCAACACCGGAGTATCACGCTGAATGTTTACCGGGATTGTCATGGCATGCGGTTCGGTGCTGGAAACCACACCGGTAGGTGGTGACCTGCGACTGCGCATCAATACCGGGAGCATCAGCCTGGAAGGCTGCGCCGAAGGCGACAGCATTGCCGTTTCGGGCGCCTGCCTGACCATGTTGCAGCCATCGGGACACGAATTCTGTGCGGATGTGTCGGCTGAAACCCTGGCATTGACCACGCTCGGCAACCTGCAGTCCGGGAACCGGGTCAACCTGGAACTGGCACTGACGCTGCAGGATCGCCTGGGCGGACATCTCGTCAGTGGGCATGTGGACGGGATGGGCACATTACTCAGCCGGCATGAAGACGGCCGTGCTGAACGGTTTGCCTTTGAGTTGCCCCGGCCGCTGGCGCGTTATGTGGCGGCAAAGGGTTTGGTCGCCATCGATGGTGTCAGCCTGACGGTGAACGAAGTGAAGGGCAGTACATTTTCCGTTTGCCTGATCCCGCATACCTTGCAGGTCACGACCCTGGGTGACTTGCAGCCGGGGCAGCAGGTAAACATTGAAGTAGACCTGGTAGCACGCTACCTGGAGCGATTGATGAGCGAGGAAATCGTGATGGACCCTCGCCGGACCGGAGTGGATCGTGAGTGAGAGCAGTTCCCTGAATACCGTCCCCGAGTTGCTGGAAGACATACGTGCCGGCCGCATGGTGGTGCTGATGGACGATGAGGACCGGGAAAACGAGGGCGACCTGATCATGGCCGCATCCAAGGTGCGGCCTGAAGACATCAACTTCATGGCCCGCTTTGGCCGTGGATTGATCTGCCTGCCGCTGACCCGCGAGCGCTGCCGCCAGCTAAACCTGCCTTTGATGGTGAATGACAACCAGGCCCGCTTTGCCACCAACTTCACCGTGTCCATCGAGGCGGCTGAGGGCATTACCACAGGAATTTCCGCCTACGACCGGGCGCATACCATTCGCACCGCCGTCAAGCCGGATGCGCTGCCTTCGCATGTTTCACAGCCTGGCCATGTGTTCCCGCTCATGGCGCAGCCGGGTGGCGTGCTGACCCGCGCCGGCCACACCGAGGCCAGTGTCGATCTCGCCATGCTGGCAGGGCTGGAGCCTGCCGCAGTATTGGTGGAGATCCTCAATGAGGACGGCACCATGGCGCGGCGACCGCAACTGGAGGTATTCGCCCGCGAACATGGCCTGAAAATCGGCACCATCGCCGACCTGATCCACTACCGCATGCAGACAGAACGCAGCATCGAACACGTTTCGCGGCACGATGTGGAAACCGATTTCGGTCCTTTTGTGCTGCACACCTATCGCGACACCATCGAGGGGCGCCTGCACCTGGCGTTGATGCGCGGTGAGCCGCGTCCGGACGAACCGTTCCTGGTTCGTGTGCATGTACAGAATCCGCTGAGCGATGTGCTTTCCATCCAGCGGGCCGACTTCGGCCTGCCGGTGAGAACAGCTCTGGCGGAAATTGCCGCACAGAACAGCGGAGTGGTGCTGGTGCTGGGCGGGCATGGTTCCGATGAGGAGTTATTGCGCCAGATCCAGCAGCAACCTGAACCCAGCGTGGTGGCCAGTGGTGATGATCGGCGCTCACGGGAACTGCGCTCTTACGGAATCGGTGCGCAAATCATCGTCGATCTCGGCGTGCGCAAAATGCGTGTGCTCAGCGCCCCCTGGAAGCTGACGGGACTGGCCGGGTTTGGCCTGGAAGTCAGCGAATACGTCAATCCGGAGACTGCACCGGAACATTCAAACGAAACCGGAGGTGCGGCCAATGGCTGATTCTGCGAAACCGGAACAAATGCGGGTCGGCATCGCCGCCAGCCGTTTCAACCAGTTCATCGTCGAGCAACTGGTGAGCGGCGCCCGCGATGCATTGATGCGCAGCGGGATTACCGAAAAGCAGCAGGAATTGATATGGGTTCCCGGGGCGTTTGAATTGCCGCTGCTGGCCGACCGGATGGCAGCCACCGGGCGTTTCGATGCCATCATCACGCTGGGTGCAGTGATCCGCGGCGGTACGCCGCATTTCGAATACGTTGCCGGTGAATGTGCCAGTGGCGTCAGCCGCGTGGCCCTGGACCGGGGTTTGCCGGTGGTTTTTGGCGTACTCACTACGGATACCGTGGAGCAGGCGCTGGAACGCGCCGGCACCGGTGAAGGCAACAAGGGTTTTGATGTGGCGATGACCGCGGTGGAAATGGTCCACACGTTAAGGCAGTTGGATGCCGGACCGGGTGGGCGGGCACAATGACCGCAAGTGCCGGTAAAACGTATGAGCCGGTGCAGCGCGCCCGGCGCCGCGCGCTGCAGGCTCTTTACCAGTGGCAGCTCACTGGGCAGGACGCCGGGGTCATCCTGTTGCAGTTCCGCCAGACCCAGGACTTCAAGGGAGTGGATCTCGCTTATTTCGAAGAACTGGTGCGCGGCGTCATCAACCAGCACGCGGAGCTCGATGAAAAATTGCAGCCGTTCCTGGACCGGTCCCTGCAGGTCGTCGATGCCGTGGAGAAAAACGTATTGCGGATTGCCGCATGGGAGCTGCTCAATGCACCGCACCTGCAATTCCGCATCGTGATTGACGAAGCCATCGACCTCGCGCATCGCTTTGGCGCGGAACAGGGCCATGCGTTCGTCAATGGCGTGCTGGACAAGGCAGCGCGGGCCTGGCGTTCCGCCGAGGTCAACGAAGCCTGAGGGCCGTCGGTCCTCGTGGCGGGGTTGAAGGCGCAGGCCGGGCTGGGGCAAATGAAAGAATTTGAACTGATTGATCACCTGCAGCGGCGATTCGCCGCGCACGCGCGCGGTTGCCCACACGCTCCGGTGCTGGGAATGGGTGACGATGCAGCGATACTGGCGGTGCCGCAGGGCCGGCAGCTGGCGGTCAGCACCGATACCCTGGTCAGCGATGTGCACTTTTTCGCCACCGACTCGGCCGAGAATATCGCAGCCAAGGCTTTGGCCGTCAATCTCAGCGACCTCGCCGCCATGGGTGCTGAGCCTGCCTGGTTTTTCCTGGCGATTACACTGCCGGAAATTGATCCTGAATGGTGTGACCGGTTTGCAAGCGGCCTGCTGGAAATGGCCGAATACGGACAAATCCAGCTGGCGGGTGGCGATACCACCAGGGGTCCATTGTCAGTGACGGTCACGGTGGCGGGCCTGGTGGATGAAGGCAAGGCGCTGCGGCGTGATGGCGCGCATCCGGGAGAGCTGGTTGTGGTGTCAGGCCAGCCCGGCCTCGCCGCATTGGCTTTGCAGCAGCGAAGGTCAGCTGAACCCTCCGACCCCATGGCATTACGGGCCCTGCAACGACCCCAGCCCAGGCTGACGCTGGGACAGGCCCTGCTGGGCAAGGCCAGCGCCTGCATCGACGTTTCAGACGGGCTGGCAGCGGACCTGCGGCACATCCTTACGGCTTCCGGCTGTGGCGCGGAAATCCGGCTGGAACGACTGCCGCGGCATTCGGCGTTTTCCGGCCTGGACGCGAATGCGCGCTGGGCCCTGCAAGTGGGCGGCGGTGATGACTACGAACTGTGTTTTGCGCTGCCCCGGCAACACGAGCCGGAACTCCGGCGTTTGCAGGAACAACTCGGCCTGGGGCTGCACGTCATCGGTGAAACCACCACTGGCGATGGGTTGAA
>CBFGWJ010000157.1:0-5615 GCA_965652335.1 uncultured Gammaproteobacteria bacterium
GAGCTGACACCCAGGGTCCGGCAGATTTCGGCCAGGCGCAGGTTCATCATGCAGCCTCCTCGAGCACGGCCTGCACGGCCGCCACATCGCTGAATGGCAACCGGTTGCCCTGCAACTCCTGGTAGGTTTCGTGGCCTTTGCCCGCCACCAGCACGATATCGCCATGGCGGCTCTCACGGATGGCATGGCGAATGGCCTCAGCGCGATCGGCCAGGACTACCGCCTTGTGCGGTGACTTCATGCCGGAGAGCATGTCGGCAAAAATGGCTTCGGGAGATTCACTGCGGGGGTTGTCGTTGGTGAGCACCACCCGGTCGGCCAGGCTTTCAGCGATCGCCGCCATCATCGCGCGCTTGCCGCGATCACGGTCGCCACCACAACCGAATACACAGGTGAGTCGCCCATGCAGGTGCGACTGCAGCGCTTCCAGCGCCTGCCGCAGCGCGTCCGGAGTGTGCGCGAAGTCAACCACCACCACCGGCAGGCCGCCCTCTCCGCCCAGGCACTGCATGCGTCCCGGCACCGGCTGCATCATTTCCATCTGGTGCATGACCTTGTTCCAGGGCATGCCCAGCAATGCCAGGGTTCCCGCTGCAGCCAGCAGGTTGGAGACGTTGAATCGTCCCAACAGGCTGGTGTGCAGGCGCCCACCACCCCAGGGGCTGGTGATTTCCAGCTGCATGCCGGACGAATCCATCTGCACGACCCTGGCTGACAACTCCGCATTGTTGTTGCTGCCATAACTGAGCACTTCGCAGCTCCTGCCCAGGCCAGCAATCAGCTGGCGGCCAAAGTCATCATCACGGTTGATGATGGCAAAGCGCGGCTGGCAATCGGTGAACAGGCGGCGCTTGGCGGCGCCATAGCGTTCCATGCTGCCGTGGTAATCGAGGTGGTCGCGGCTGAGGTTGGTGAACACCGCCGCCTGGAAAGTCACATCAGCGCAACGGCCCTGCTCCAGCGCGTGCGAAGACACTTCCATGGCAACGTTTTCCACACCGAGATCGATGCACTCCGACAGCATGCGTTGAACGGATATGGCATCCGGTGTGGTCAGGCCGGCAGGTTGCAGCCGGTTGAGCGCGCCATAGCCTATGGTGCCGATCAACCCGGCATTGCCCGATACCCTGTGCCAGGCCTGGGCAATGAAATGCGCGGTGGAGGTCTTGCCGTTGGTGCCGGTGACTCCGGCTATAGTCAGGCGATCTGAAGGTGCATGGAAGAAGCGCGCTCCCAATGCGGAAAGCTGCTGACCCAGGCCATTGACACGGATACAGGGAATCTGCAGGCCTGCCTGGGTGGCGTGTTCATCATGCAGGATAGCAACGGCACCACGCGCCTGCGCTTCCATGGCGAACTGCATGCCATGGGCCGACGCCCCCGCCACGGCCACAAATGCATCACCGGGCCTGATCCGCCGTGAATCCAGGCTGATACCGTTGATGATGACGGGTTCGCCTTCGGGCAGCTCCTTCTCGTCAACCCAGCCTTCCAGCAGGGTCGCGAGGCTCATGGGGCAGCTCACCGCACACCCCCGTCAAAATCTTCTTCACCTTCATCCAGCGCAGCTTGCAACAGCCCGCCATCAAAGTCGTCCGGGGGAATATCCAGCAGGCGCAGGGCGCCTTCCATCACCGTTGAAAACAGCGGTGCTGCCACCGCGCCGCCGTAGTACACGCCGTCGCTGGGATCATCGATCATCACTACGGCCACCAGCTTTGGATTGCTGGACGGGGCGAACCCTGCAAAGGTGGCGACATAGCGGGAGGCATAGCCGGCAGCGCTGGCCTTTCTCGAGGTCCCGGTCTTGCCGGATACGCGGTAATTCTTGACCCGCGCCTGCTTGCCGGTGCCTTCCGGCCCGGTGACGGTTTCCATCATCGCCGCCACTTCGCGGGCGATCTTCGGGTCGATCACCGACACCACCGGGTTGGTGGCTCCCTGGATCAGGCTGGGACGGCGCATACGCCCTTCATCAGCGATGGCCGCGATCGCGGCCGCCAGTTGCAGCGTGGTGGTGGAAAGTCCGTAACCGTACGAAAGCGTGGCTTGCTCCACCCTGCGCCAGCGCCGGTGGTTACGCAGCACGCCCGCGGATTCTCCGGGAAAACCCACTCCGGTCACGTCCCCAAACCCAAAGCGGTCATACACGCTCCACAACTGCTCGGAATCCAGTTGCAGTGCCAGTTTGGTGGCGCCGACATTGGAGGACTTGGTAATGATCCCGGTAACGTCTATGGGGCCGTAGTTGTGATGGTCGCTGATGGTATGGCCCGAAACATTGATGGTTCCCGGCGTGGTGTCAATCGGCGAATGTGCTTCAACGATTCCCGCTTCCAGCGCCGCCGCCACCGAAAACACCTTCATCACTGAACCGGGCTCAAACACATCGGTGACCGCGCGATTGCGCAATCCGTCAGTGTCCTGGTTGGGCTGGTTGGGGTTGAAGGATGGCTGGTTGGCCATGGCCAGCACTTCGCCGGACGCGATGTCCAGCAGCACCACACTGCCGGAACGCGCGCCATGCTTGAGCACCGTGCGTTTCAGTTCACGATAGGCCAGGTATTGCAGCCGGCGGTCCAGGGTCAGCCGCAGCTCATGGCCATGCTCGGCTTCACGGATCACTTCAACGTGTTCGACGGTGCGGCCCTTGCGGTCCCGGATCACGCGCTTGCTGCCGGGCTTGCCCTGCAGCCAGTCGTTATAGGCCAGCTCCAGGCCTTCCTGGCCCACATCATCAATGTTGGTGAAGCCGATCACGTGGCCGGCGACTTCTCCGGCAGGGTAAAAGCGGCGATATTCCTTCTGCAGGTACACACCCTGCAACTCCAGGGCCTCGATTTGCGCGGCTACATCCGGGTGCAGGCGGCGTTTGATCCACACGAATTCGCGCCCGGAACGCTGGTTCAGCCGGCGTTCGATCTCATCGCCATTCAACCCTAACGCCTGGGCCAGGGGGTCGATATCCTCAGGTGTCTGCAGCAGTTCGCTCGGGTTCACCCACACCGAATCAACCGGGGTGCTGACGGCCAACGGTTCTCCGGAGCGGTCAACGATATTGCCGCGACGGGTGGGAATTTCCACTTCGCGCATGAAACGCGCTTCGCCTTGTCCCTGCAGGAAGTCGGATTCCATCACCTGCAGGTTGACGGCCCGCGCAACCAGCGCAACCGAGCACAACAGGAACGCGAGCAGGAATGCATACAGCCGGCTGACCGGAATGCGGATTTTCTGCTCTTCGCTCAAGGCCTGGCCACCAGAATCTTCGTTTCGGCGGGATCCTGCATGCCGAGCTCGTCGCGCGCCTTGGCTTCTACCTGGCCGGCATCAGCCAGCCAGGCCTGCTCCAGCTGCAGGCGGCTCCATTCGGCGATCAGGGCATCCCGGTCACCTTCCAACTCGCCAAGGCGGATGGCCTGGCCACGGCTTTCATGGCGGGTATAGACCACCCCCAGCGCACTGCCGATCACCATTACCAGGAGGATCAGAATCGTTACAATCCGGACATTCAAGCCAGTTTCTCCGCAACCCGCATGACGGCACTGCGCGACCTGGGATTTGCGGAGAGTTCATCAATCGAGGGACTTACCGCCTTGCCGACCAGCTTTATCACAGCCCTGGCCTCCGGGTGTTCCGGTATGTTGCGGCGAACCTGGCCTGGTCGTGCGGCTTCTCTGAATGTCCGCTTGACCAGGCGGTCCTCAAGGGAATGAAAGCTGATGACTGCCAGCCTTCCTCCCGGGCGCAAAACTCTTATTGCGGCATCAAGTCCCGTGGCCAAATCAGCCAACTCGTTATTGATTTCAATCCGGATTGCCTGGAAGCATCGTGTGGCCGGATGCTTGTTTTTTTCACGGCGACCAATGGTCTGCTCGATCAGAGCGGCCAGTTGGCCTGTCGTTTCCAGTCTTCCCTGCTGCCGAGCCATTACGATGCTCCTGGCAATCCTGCGCGCGTGGCGCTCCTCTCCGAACTCCCAAAACACGCGGGTTATTTCCCGTTCTGGCGTCGTAGCAATCCACTCTGCTGCCGATACGCCCTGTGATGGGTTCATACGCATATCCAGCGGACCATCTCCCATGAAGGAGAAACCCCGTTCCGGATTGTCCAGCTGGGGTGAGGACACTCCAAGGTCAAGAAGGATTCCGTCCAGACCCCGCTCCAGTCCCCAGTCGTGGACAAAGCGTTCCATTTCCGCAAAGCTGCCCTGGGCAATCCGGAACCGCGGATCCTCATCCATCAGTTCCTTTCCTGAAGCGATCGCTTCAGGATCCTTGTCCAGCGCAACCAGGCGCCCTGACCCGGACAAACCCGCCAATATGGCCCGGGCATGTCCGCCTCTGCCGAAAGTGCCATCGAGGTAGATACCGTCTGCGCGGCCTTTACCTTCCAGGTTCAGGGCCTCCAACACCTCATCCAGCAATACTGGCTGGTGCTGATCAGTTCCCATTGCGCCGTTTCGGCACTTCCTGCTATTGCTCCGCCGGCGCCATCACAGCACCAGGCGGGACATTTCTTCCGACGCTGCCTCGCTCAGGCTGCGTTCCTCTTCCAGTCGCTTCTGGTTCAGGATGGCTTCGTTCCAGATTTCGAAACGATTACCCATTCCCAGCAAAACCACCCGCTTTTCCAGGCCCGTTACCTGCCGCAGTGTCTGCGGTAACTGGATCCGGTTGGCACCATCCGGCGTCAGTGCCGTGGCGCTACCCACCAGCCGGCGCTGCAGGCTGCGGTGGCCGGGGTTGAAGGTGCTCAAGCTTGTCACTTCGTCCCGCACCCGTTCCCAATCCGGTTCGGGATACAGCCAGAGGGCCCCGGAATCAAAAGCGCTGTAGGTGAGCACCAAACGGCCGCCGCACTGCTCCTGGATCGCGTCCCGGTAGCGGATCGGTATGGCCAGACGCCCTTTGGCGTCCAGATTGATTGCTGTCTCACCGAAATACACTTGTTCACCAATGATTTACACTTTTTACCACTTTTTCCCACTGATATGCACAATAGATACAAAAAGGCTTATTGTCAAGCAGGACAGGGGTTTATGGCTGATGCACGGTGCTTATTGAACTACGGGCGTGTGGTAAGCGCGCGACAAAGGTGGGGCGAAGTGGGGGCAATGCTTCGTTTTGCCTTTGGATTTGATGTCTGATGGTGTCTAGAACTTCTGGTCAGTGTCGCGGCAAGAGAGCCATTGGCCGGTATTCCTTTCGTGTCCCGTATCCGCAGCCCTTCGGGTGCCCTCGCAGCAGCGGTGCTGCGGCGGTCGGCCATACTCCCATCCCTGGTCGGTCTGGCCTCTCGGGCACAGTCCCTGTGCCCTCGCCCGCCGGTCACCGCTGCTGCTCGGCTGCTACCATGGGCCACGAAAGGAATACCAGCCAATGGCTTGACGCTACTTAGAGACTTCCAGCATGGACCCAAAGGCACTGGAACGATTGCAAGCCCGATGGCGGTAAGGGGTTCCGGGCCAGTTGGACGCAGCCGAGAGACGACCGAGTTCCGGCAAGCCGAGCGACAGGGATGTCGCGAGAGGCCCGCCCGAGCAGGATGCGTTTCGGGCCGTTCGCCGGAACGACCGAGGACCGAGGGCAGCCCTGCGCAGCAGGGCCAAGTCCAGG
>CBFGWJ010000158.1:0-5595 GCA_965652335.1 uncultured Gammaproteobacteria bacterium
AACGACCGAGGACCGAGGGCAGCCCGAAGGGCCAAGTCCAGGACCGGAAGGCCTTGCCGGCATCGGGCCAGTGTGTCAGCCAAATGCATCCAGGATCAAAGCCGCAATCAGCGTCAATCGGGAAGCCTGGGCCAACCGGATGCCCGCAGAAGCGATCACTTCGGAAAAAAACGAATCGCAATGCCGCCAAAAAATAACTCGCGGCGGGTAAGGCGCCCCGCCCAGTATTCATTTATAATGCCCGGCTGCAAAAAAGCGGAATGCCCGGCCTGATTGAAATGGCAGGCCAAGCACCCATATCCGCTTCATAACACGACATACGAGGCCTTCACATGGACTTTTTCATAGCCAGCGCATATGCCCAGGATGCAGCCCCACAGGGGGGATTGCTGTCATTTTTGCCACTGATCGTCATATTCATCGTATTTTATTTCCTGCTGATCCGCCCCCAGACCAAGCGCGCCAAAGAGCACCGTCAGCTGGTTGAAAAGCTGGCCGTTGGCGATGAAGTCGTCAGCAACGGCGGATTGCTCGGCAAGATCACCCATGTAGGTGATTCCTTTGTAACGCTGGAGCTGGCCGATAACGTTAAAATCAAGCTGCAGAAACATGCCGTGGCCAGCGTAGTGCCCAAGGGCACGTTCAAGTCAGCCTGACCGCGACAGACTTACAGAACCTTTAGTCAAACCCTACGTTTCAGCTTTCCGAGGCCGAATAATGAATCAATATCCTGGCTGGAAGTACGTGCTCATTCTCGCCGTACTGGCAGTAGGCGTCCTCTATGCCCTGCCCAATATGTATGGCGAAGATCCGGCGTTGCAGATCTCGTCAAGCCGCGGCCTGGAACTGCCGCTCGCACTCCCGGCAGCCATAGAAGACGCTTTGGTCGTTGAAAAGATCAGTTTCAAGAACAGTGAACAGATCGGTAACCGCCTGCTTTATCGATTCAATTCAACCGAAGACCAGTTGCTGGCGGCCGATGTCGTCAAGAAAGCTCTGGGTGAAACCTATGTCGTGGCCCTGAACCTTGCCCCGGCAACGCCGGAATGGCTGCGCAAGCTGGGCGGCAAGCCCATGACCCTGGGCCTGGACCTGCAGGGTGGTGTGCATTTCATGCTGCAGGTTGACATGAATACAGCCCGTGGACAGCAGCTCGACCGGTACGTGGATGACATTCGCGCCGCCTTGCGCGATGAAGGCATTCGCTACGTGTCGGTCCGCCGCGAAGGCAATGGCCTGCTCGTGCTGCTGCGCAGCGAGGAAGACCGCAACCGCACCGAGAACATCCTCAAGACAGACCAGAGCCTGGTGGGCCTGCAGATCAGTGAAACCCGCGTGGGTGAGAATTTTGGCCTGTCGGCCACCGTCATGGAGCAGCAGTTGATGGAGTTGCAGCAGACCGCGCTGCGCCAGAACATCACCACACTGCGCAACCGTGTCAATGAAATTGGTGTGGCTGAACCGATCATCCAGCAGCAGGGCGCTGACCGGGTGGTGGTGCAGTTGCCGGGCGTCCAGGACACCGTGCAGGCGAAGAAAATCATCGGCGCCACCGCCACCCTGGAATACCGGGCCGTCGATGAACAGAACGATGCCTTCACTGCTGCGCAGACCGGCCGGATTCCTCCCGAATCCCGCATGTATATGGACAACAACCAGCAGCCCATCCTGCTGAAGAAGCGATTGATTGTATCCGGCGACCAGTTGATCGGCGCCTCGTCCGGTTTTGACCAGCAGACCGGCGAGCCGCAAGTTTCAGTCACGCTCGACGGTGTTGGCGCCAAGCGCATGCTGGACTTCACCCGCGATAATGTCGGCAACCGCATGGCAGTGGTTTACATTGAACAAAAGCCAGGCGGCAAGAAGATTGAAGAAGTCATCAGCGTAGCCGTGGTGCGCGAACCTTTTGGCAAGCGCTTCCAGACAACCGGCCTCGACTCCATGTCTGAAGCCAGCCAGCTGGCCCTGTTGTTGCGCGCCGGAGCACTGGCTGCGCCGATGGAGATCGTCGAGGAGCGCACCGTTGGCCCCAGCCTTGGCGCGGATAACGTGGAACAGGGTTTCCGTGCCGTGATGATCGGCTTCGCCCTGGTGCTGGTGCTGATGGCGGTTTATTACCGCGTATTCGGCCTGATCGCCAACATGGCCCTGTTTACCAACCTGGTGATGATGGTAGCACTGTTGTCCATGCTGGGTGCCACGCTGACCATGCCGGGCATTGCCGGTATCGTTCTGACCGTGGGTATGGCGGTGGATGCCAATGTGCTGATTTTTGAGCGTATCCGTGAAGAACTGCGCAACGGCAACACGCCACAGGCCAGTATCCGCGCCGGTTACGACAAGGCGTTTTCAACCATTGCGGATGCGAACATCACCACATTGATTGCAGCATTTGTGTTGTTCCTGTTCGGCACCGGGTCCATCAAGGGTTTCGCCGTCACCCTTTCGCTGGGTATCGTTACTTCAATGTTCACCGCCATCATGGGCACGCGCGCCGTGGTTAACCTGATTTACGGCGGCCGCAAGCGCATCAGCAACCTTTCCGTTTGAGGTTTGACATGAGATTTCTGAAAAAGAAAACCAGTATTGACTTCATGCGGTTGGGCAATGCCGCGGTGGTATTTTCCGCTCTGCTGATTCTGGCAAGTATTGCTTCACTGGTGTTCCGTGGCCTTAACTTTGGCCTGGACTTCACCGGCGGTACGCTGATCGAGGTCAGTTATCCCAGCGCGCCGCGCATTGCCGATGTACGCGAAAACCTGGCCAATTCCGGGCATGCGGATGCGGTGGTACAGACTTTCGGTTCCGCCAATGACATCGTGGTGCGCATTCCGCCACGAGGTGAAGAAACCAGCGACGCTGAACTGTCCACCGAAGTGCTGAAAGCCCTGCAGAACGGTGTTGAAGGCGAAGTGGAAATGCGGCGCGTGGAATTCGTTGGCCCGCAGGTGGGTGATGACCTGACCGAGCAGGGCATCCTGGCGGTAGTCTATTCCCTGATCGGCATTTTCATTTACGTGATGTTCCGGTTCCAGTGGCGCTTCTCCGTGGGCTCTGTTGCTGCGTTGATTCATGACGTCATCATCAGCATGGGCCTGATATCCCTGTTCCAGATCGAGTTCGACCTCACCGTGGTTGCGGCGCTGCTGGCAGTGATCGGTTATTCGCTGAACGATACCATCGTGCTGTTTGACCGGATTCGCGAAAACTTTCCAAGAATGCGCAAGTCACTGCCCAAGGAAGTGATCAACACTTCCATCAACCAGGTGCTGGCCCGCACCTTGATGATGTCCATCACCACATTGCTGGTGTTGATTGCACTGTTCATCTTCGGTGGGGCGATCATTCATGCCTTTGCCTACACGCTCATCGTGGGCGTAGTGGTGGGTACCTACTCGTCGATTTATATTGCCAGCACCAGCCTGCTGTATCTCGGCGTCAGCAAGTACGACCTGTTGCAGGTGGAAAAAGAGGGTGCCGGAGCCGGAGAAGTAGACGCCCGCCCCTGACGGATGAGGTTGGGATACTGAAACATGAAACTTCCCCGCGAGTTCATCCGGCTGCCCCTGCAGTTTGATGCACAGCGGTTAGCGGAAGAAGTCGCGGCGCTGCCGGCAAAAGCATGGCAAGCGCACCCCACCGGTTACGCAGGAAACTCGGCCGTGCCCCTGATTTCGGTCAATGGAGAGGCCAATGATTTTTTCGCGGGCCCCATGGGCGAGACTCCCTGGCTGCAGCAGTCACCTTACCTGCGCCAGGTGCTGGCCAGTTTCCAGGTGGTGTTCGGGCGTTCCCGGCTGATGGGCCTGAAGGGCGGCAGCCAGGTACCGCGCCACAGCGATATCAATTACCACTGGTTCCAGCGCGTGCGCATACACGTGCCCATCACTACCTTTCCTGAGGTGATGTTCCATTGCCACGACCAGGCGATTCACATGGGCAGTGGTGAGGCGTGGATTTTTGACAACTGGAAATCACACTATGTCGTCAATTCGAGCACGCAGTTACGCGTGCACCTGGTTGCGGACACGGTGGGTTCGGCGTCGTTCTGGGGCATGGTCAACGATGCGCTGCAGGGTTCGCAGGGTCCCGTTAGCGTATTGGAGTTTGACCCGGATGCGCAGCCGGTACTGCAACTGGAGCAGTACAACACTCCTGATGTAATGCACCCGGCGGAAGTTGAATTGCTCAGCGAAGACCTGATCGCCGACCTGCTGGCCAGCGGCGAGCGCAATCCGCCGGAACCGGTTGAACAGTTCGTTGCAGTTGTGCGGGCGTTTTGCCAGGACTGGAAATCGCTGTGGGCTCTGTACGGTGACCGGGAGTTGGCCTGGGGGTATTACCAGCAGCGACGCGATGACCTGATGCAGCAATTGCTGGCAATCCGCAAGCCATTGGCCATCGCCAGCAATGACCGGGTTGCGCAGAAAGTCATGCTGAGCCGCGTACTGGTGGCCTGTGTTCATAAACCCATGGCGGGCATGAACGAACTTCAGTATGCCAGCTGATCACACCGGCCCGCGGTCACTGCCATTGCCGGATTTCTCCCGGCTGTTCGACCGGCCCGTCATCATTCTCGCCGCTCCCCGTTCAGGCAGTACCCTGTTGTTCGAAACCCTGGCGGAGTGTGTTGATGTCTGGACCATAGGTGGCGAAAGCCACCAGGTCATCGAAAGTATTCCGGCACTGAATCCCAATTCAGGCCGGGTTGATTCCAACCGCCTGACTGCCGCGCATGCTGCCAGCCCGGTCGACGAACTGATGCGCCGGCGGTTTGCCCGACTGTTGCGTGATCGTGATGGCCGGGAATTTTTCCGCTTGCGACACCTCAGCCGTTTGCGCTTCCTGGAAAAGACGCCCAAGAACGCATTGCGCTTGCCGTTTCTCAACCGGGTGTTTCCCGATGCGCTTTACATATTCCTGTACCGGGACGTTCGCGCCAATATCAGCAGCATGATGGAAGCCTGGCGCTCCACCAACTGGAAAACCTATCCCCGGCTGGCCGGTTGGCAAGGCCCTCCATGGTCATTGCTGTTGCCTCCCGGTTGGCAAAGCCTGAACGGAAAGTCGATTGCGGAAATCTGTGCGTTCCAATGGCAGTCAGCCAATCAAACCATCCTGAACGATCTGGCGGAATTACCGCAGCAGCGGTGGACCAGCATCAGTTATGAGAGCCTGCTGCGCGAACCAACGGCCAGTGTAGAGCGCCTGTGCAGTTTCGCTGGCTTAACCATCGACGCGCGGTTGCGTTCACGCCTGGCGGAACCCTTGCCGCTGTCCCGCTTCACGCAAACCAAACCGTCGGCGGACAAGTGGCGCAGGAACGAAGCGGAGATCCTGCCGGTGTTGTGTGGCCTGGAGTCGCTTGAGTCCCGGCTGGCGAAACTCGGCTACCAAAGGCAACCGCAAAACTGAGGTTACTCGCCACTCACGAAGCGGATGGAATTTGATGGTCTGCTGAATGGGTGATGAAAGGCAGGGTGGGAAAAGCTGGAAGGGATCTGACACGCCCCGCGCGGCAGGGGCCGCGCGGAGGAAGGGCTTACACAAGTTCTTACTTATTCTTTGCGGCGTTCTTTGCTGGAGCTTTATTGG
>CBFGWJ010000159.1:0-5582 GCA_965652335.1 uncultured Gammaproteobacteria bacterium
CTTGGCGTTTTCGGACAGCAGGCGTTCGCGCACCTGGGTGGATGCCGTCATGTAATCATCATAATTGCCGGGGTAAACGCGCAACTCGCCGTAGTCCAGGTCAGCCATGTGGGTGCATACGCTGTTGAGGAAATGGCGGTCATGCGAAATGATCACCATGGTGCTGTTGCGCTGGTTCAGCAGGTTTTCCAGCCAGCGTATGGTGTTGATGTCAAGGTTGTTGGTGGGCTCGTCCAGCAACAGGATGTCCGGGTCGGCAAACAGCGCCTGCGCCAGCAGCACACGGAGTTTCCAGCCGGGAGCCACTTCGCTCATCAGGCCAAAGTGCTGTGACTCGGGGATTTCCAGGCCCAACAGCAGCTCGCCGGCACGCGCCTCGGCGCTGTACCCGTCCAGTTCGGCGAATTCCACTTCCAGTTCGGCCACCTTCATGCCGTCTTCCTCGCTCATCTCGGGCAGCGAGTAAATCCGGTCACGTTCCTGTTTGATGGCCCACAACTCGGCGTAACCCATGATCACCGTGTCGATGACGGTGTGGTTTTCAAAGGCGAACTGGTCCTGGCGCAGCTTGCCCAGGCGTTCATCCGCGTCCACCTTCACGTGGCCGGCCGAAGGCTCGAGGTCGCCACCGAGGATTTTCATCAGCGTGGATTTGCCGCAGCCATTGGCGCCAATCAGGCCATAGCGGTTGCCATTGCCGAACTTGGCCGAGACGTTTTCAAACAGCGGCCTGGCGCCAAACTGCATGGTGATATTTGAAGTCGTGATCACAGCGGTACAACCTTGTTTTCGGGTGACTGCCTGACCAAATCCACACGTCCTCGCGGAATATGCCGGGACGAATCGACCCCGGCTGAGCGCAGCCTTACAAGAAACCGGGGAGTAGCAAAATTTTCCGGCGAAGGCGCAACCGAATGCGCAAAATAACCGGGACCCTGCATGAGGGCCGGCTATGGTAGTGAATTCGGCCCGGCAACACAAGCCTGGACCAGCACCGCGCTCTGCAAAATCAAGGGATTAGCAAATTCCGGACGGTATCGTAGAATGCAGCCAACGGAACGGGTTCCTGGCGGGGGATTGGCAGCAGCATGTACGTTCGACCGGTATTCCTGGCGGGCATGGCCAAAACCGCGCTGTTCCTGGGCATCATGAGCCTGCTGGCGGTGATTGCCTTTCACTTTCCTGAACACCTGACCACGCCGCGCCTGCGCGAGGTGTACCAGGAGTCGCAGGTCCGCTCATTACTCTTCACCGGCATGCTGCTGTGCGGTTTGCTGGCGGTTCCCGCCCTGCTGTTCTCCCGCTACAAACTGGAATCCCTGGCTGCATTGGCTTGCCTGCTGCTGGCCTGGCTGGCCGGCGGCCCGAATGTGCCGTTGGAAGACACCATCCGGCAACCGCGTTTTTACCTGAGCCTGGATTGGGTGTTGCTGGACCTGGTGCTGATGGCCACTCTGTTCATCCACATCGAGCTGTTCTTTCGCCTCAAGCCCGAGCAGGGCATCCTGCGCCACGGCTGGCAGGTCGACCTGGCCCATTATGTCGCCAATCATCTGTTCAATGGGCTGGTGGTGGTTTTGCTGTTCATACCGGCGCAAACCGTGGAGAAATACCTCGGCCTTGATAGCCTGCAGCACTGGGCCGGCAACCTGCCGCTGTGGCTGCAGGTCATCCTGATCATGCTGGTGACTGACCTGGCCCAGTACTGGGTGCACCGGGCGTTCCATCACTTTCCATGGCTGTGGCGCTTCCACCGCATTCACCACAGCGTGCAGGCCATGGACTGGCTGGCCGGCTCCAGGCTGCATATCGTTGACGTGCTGGCCACCCGGGCGCTGAGCCTGGTACCCATGGTGCTGCTGGGATTCAGCAACGAGGCCATCAACATCTACCTGCCGATCCTGGCCCTGCAGGCGGTGTTCATACACAGCAATCTCAGGTTTGAAATGGCCTGGTTGCAGAAGATCATCACCACACCCAAGTTCCATCACTGGCACCACACCCGCGACGCCGGTTGTACTGACAAAAACTTCAGCATTTCCCTGCCGGTGCTGGATATCCTGTTCGGCACCTATTACAGCCCCAGGGGCCGTTGGCCCGAACAGTACGGCGTGAACGGAACGCAGATTCCCGAGACTTACCTGGCACACCTGCTGGCGCCATTCAAAAGCCAACAGCGGGAAACAGGCGGAGCCTGACCAACCGGCCAGGCGGAGGGTTCAGTGCTCGAGCTGGATTCGCTCGACTGTCAATGACCTGGCCACCACCGCCAGTGCCCGCGAATCCTCGCCATTGGGTCGGCGCAGGGCATCAAAAAACAGGGCAATGCGGTTTTGGCCCACCCGCAGCTGGTCCTTCATGATCCGGTACTTGATATTGTGCAAACCGGGTGGCAAAGGCTGCCCGGCATACTCGTGCCCGTTGAACTCCATGCGCAACGCCTGGTCGGGGTTGAAGTCCGGCACCCAGAAATCAAAATTGAGCTGCAGGGCAAACCCTGCACCGGCCTCTTCTTCAAGTTCCAGGAACAATTCGGCCACATGGCCTTCCACCCATCGAATACCGGTTCCCTGCGGCGACATCTCAACCGCGCCCCAGCCTCCGCCAAATACCGCAGGATCATCATCCAGGGTAAAGTCCAGCCGCACCAGCGTATCGCGGTGTATCCCGGATTCAAGACGCCAGGAACTCCACTCCGAAACAGGTCCCGTCACGGTATAAAACTCCAGTTCGGGAATGTAGCCCAGCTCCCAGAACGTATGTTCCCAACGATAGTTCATGAAGCTGCGCTGGCGTGCCCCGATCTCCGGGGTGGACAACAGGTCAACCCCGGCCTGCCAGTCACACTCCGCCAAAGCGCCACAAACGGTGGCGGGTATATCGGTAAGATCCGCGGGCTGTGACGAAACACGCATTGGCCCCTGCGCGGCAAACGGCTTGATCAGAAGCAATGGATTGGCGCTGCCCACCAGGCGCGGCGCATCTTCAGGGTACGCCGTTTCCGCTTGCAGTCTCCGGCTTGCCAGGCTGGCATCCGCGTACACTGAAGAGGAGCCATGATCACCGGCCAGCACGATCATCGTCTCGTCGTACACGCCCTGCGCCTGCAAGGATTCCAGCAAGGCCACAAACCGGGAAATTCCGCAGGTTGCCTGCTGGATGGCGCTGTCACGACTGCCACGTTCGTGCTCGTCATGGGCCGCAACAGCACATTCAGAGTCCAGCACATAGGGCGGGTGCGTGTTCATCAGGTGCAGGAAAGCCACGTAGGGTTTTGAGCCGCCGGCCTCAAGCCGCTCGGCAAACTGGTGCAGCACGCGCGAGTCGTCCCAAACCACCAGTGCGTCACCGCCCAGTTTGCTGGGGCTGTAATGCTGAGCCAGCAGGAAAGCACCGCCGTTGAATACGGCATTTTTCAGCGGTTCAGGAGCGGAGCGCATCAGGCTGATGTCCAGCATGTGCAGCGAAGCGGTAAACGTGCTTTGCCACTCGCTGCGCAGCAATTGGGAGCGATTGATGCACTGCGCCTTCTCCGGGCACACATGGCGGATCGGATTGAGCAGGATGGTCCTGAAGCCGTCTTCACCGAGCCGCGCCAGCAGCGATTCACGCTTGATGGAGTCCTGGAAATAGGCAGACATCGTGCGGCTCGGTTCATACGGTTTACCCGCATGAATGGCCGGAACCGACATGAAAGTCGAGGTAGCCACACCGAGCGTATCCGGAAAGTAACTGAACCCTCGCAGGCCATCGGCGAGATCCGGCCTGGCGGCCAGCACCTCCTCGAGGTATTCCGACTGGAAAGTATCCATCAGGACGATCAGAACATTCCGGTCCTTTGACAGACTGAACAGCTCTTCGGCTGCTATCGCCGGCTCGCGGGTCACGGGTTCAGGCAATTGCCACAGACTCCGCGCCACCCAGAAAGCATTCAGTAGCGTGAGCGCGGCCAGGAACGCCAGCACCGGAACTTCAAACTTCCGCTGGCTGAACAGCAGGAACAGGAACACCGCCAGGAACACCAGCAGCTGCTTCCAACCATGGGCCGCGTCAAGGGGCAATTCGGTCAGCGCGCCATCCAGCGCCGGGTAACTGCGCCCGAAAAAACTGTCGATAATCCAGTAAGAAAGCGCCAGGGCCAGCAATAACGGCCCCAGCACACGGCGCAACGGCCAACCCAGCAACCCCAACACCAGCATGAATGCCAGCAGGCTGGCCAGCCCCATCACCAGCAGGCCCGTGACGATGGAGGGCAAAGTACCGCTGTCGAGAGCCTCGCTTTCAAGGTAGATGCTGACCGGCAACTGGATGAAAACAAAAAAATGCAGTAACAGGAGTGAGACCAGCAGCAGCCAGAACCAGCGGGTTTTACTGATGGCAGCCTGGCTCATGCCTTGTTCACGAATGGCGGGCCAATGGCTGGCAGAAGTACAGCGTGCGCAACCCATCGCGCAGGTCCTGCCGTCGCTGGATGGTGAAATGCCGGGCCAGGGCCTGTTCAAATGTGTGCGGGTTGTAGTCCGGGAACTGCTCGCTGCGGTTGCGCAACAACTGCACCACCTTGTCATCCTCGCGGTCGACGAATTCGATCACCAGCGCGCTGCCCAGGCTGGCCAGCCAGGCAACAAATTGGCCCAGGGGAATATTGGCGCTGATCACCACGTGGTGAATCAGCGCCAGCGCCAGCACCAGGTCCGGACGGCCACGCTGTTCCAGTGTTTTGCGTTCGGCCTGGTTCCAGCCCCAGGCAGGGGATGGGTCGGCCAGGTTCTGCAGCAGCGGCAGGATGCGCCCAACCGCCATCACCTCAGGGTTGCGGTACAGCCGTTCCACCGCCAGGTGGTCGATATCCATGGCGATCACCTGGGGTGCGTGCTCGGCCGCGATGGCTGAAAACTGGCCGGTATTGCAGCCGAGGTCCCATACCAGGCGGGCCTCGCTGTCCGTCACCGCGCGTTCGACAAACCCGGCCTTGGCGGCGTGGTCTTCATCGCTGTAATTATGGAAAGCCGTGTAATCGGCCCACTCCGAACCTGCGGGTTTCCACTCCAGGCGCTGCAGCAGTTTTTTGAGTTTGCGCACATTGCTGAGCAGCAACTCGCGATTCAGGCCGGCATTCTTGAGTTCATTGCGCAGGTTGCGCTGCGAGTTGCCGTATTTCCGGTCCAGCAGGGCCTGCAGCCAGACATGGGAGCCAACGCCTTTGCGCAGCCGGTCACGCAAACTGAACAGCCTGGCTGCGGTCTGCACATCGATGCCATTGATGCGGCCGCGCAGGAAAGGCTGGAAATCCATGCCCCGGTAAGCCTGCAGCAACAGCGGGAACAGGTTCATTTCACAGAACTGGCGGTAGCCCTGCCAGGCGGCGCCCGGCGCCAGGGGCTCGAAAGAGGGGATGTCGATGAACACCGGCTTGCCAGCCACGAACTGCACGTTGTAGGGTGTGGCGTCTTTCATGCTCCAGCCTTCCTGCAGGGCGGCTTCCAGCAGGCGCAGCTGCAATAGAGCAGCATCGCGCAACATGGAAAAAGTCCACTCGTAGGGATAGCTGATGAACGGAATGGCCTGGTGTTGCAGCCAGC
>CBFGWJ010000160.1:0-5572 GCA_965652335.1 uncultured Gammaproteobacteria bacterium
GTCCAGGGCCAGTGCCCCTGCGCCTGCAGGCTGGCTTCATCGACCGCGACGATCAGGATCCGCTCGTCCTGCCCGCCCGGGGCAGTCATGCGCACGCGGGTGTCGTACAGCAGGTTCTCTATCTGGTCGACATAGAACAGGTTGTACTTTCCGGCCACGTGGCCCAGCAGGAACAGCGTCAGAAGCACACCGGCAGCTACACGGATCAGGTAGCGTCTCATGACACTTCAGGCTGGCTGGGTTGGTTGAAGAAAATCAGGGAAACCGGCTTCACCGTTGCATCGATCCGCGCATATTGTCTTTGAGTATTTCCCAATCCAGCCCCGACTCGAGGTCTATGCGCCGGTCGGATGCCCAATCCGGCCAGGGGGCAGCGCCGCTTACAAAGCCCTCCCCCGCCCCCATCCACTGGTGCATCACCGGCGGGGCCGGCCGTTCATCAAAAGCAGGGGCGTGGTCTTTGCCGCGCGCTGCAATCAACTGGTGCGCAGTGCTTCCTGCCATGTACACCGGCACATTGCCGTTGCGTCCAAACGTGTCACTGTGACCGTGACCGCTGATGATCAGTTCCACCTGGGAATGCCGTGCCAGCAACTCCGATAGCCCGGCATACCACCGCGGACCGACCATGTCGATGAATTCAATACCTGTGCGCATCGGCGGATGGTGGATGGCGATCAGCGTGGGCTCATCAGACGCCTCGAGCGCCGTTGCGAGCCAGGCGAGCCTGCTGTGGTCCAGGTGTGGAAATTCCGAACCCGCATGGTGACTGTTGAGGGCAAGGATCCGGAAATCCAGGTCTTCTATGACGTACTGGAAGGTGTCATCGGTGACCGGAAACATGGAACCACCGGCAAAATGATGTTCCATCATGCACGGGTCATCATGGTTACCCGGAATCAGGTATGCAGGCGCATTCAAGGGTTCAACCAGGGAAGCAAAATTTTCGTATGCGCTGCTGCTGGGAAATTCAACCAGGTCACCGGTAATCATCACCACGTCGGGCTGTGGCGACATCCTGTTCACCTGCCTGACGGCATCAGCAAGATGCGCCGCAGTATCCACCTTGCCGTAAAGCAACTGTCCCGGCTCCACGATATGCGTGTCGGTCAGCTGTACCAGAAAGCTCATCCAAGGCTCCTTGGTTACCCCTGCCGGCTACTCTACCACCACGCGGGGCCACAATTCAGTTACCGTCCAATCCAGAACTTTGTTTCGTTCGGCAGTGTAAGGATTCACCGCTGCCCGTTTTTTGCTGAAAACCTCAGTCCGGTCCCGCCGTGCCCGCTCAATTGCTTCGGCCAAGCCCCTGGCCGGTTGGCCAAATCCGCTTGAGCAGGTTTGTCACTCATGACCCAGGTAACGCTCAACGCAATTCCTGGATCAACCGGCGATTCATGTAGGTGATGCGCGTACCCAGGGTTCGCGCCACCAGTTCGTGAATCGAGGAAACCAGCTTCGGGTCGCTGGCGTCGAGGTCGTCAAAGGTTTCGCTGGGCAGGTGGTACAGCACCGAGGGTTCATTGGCGATGATGGTTGCGGTGCGCTTGCGATCCGCCGTATAGCTCGACATTTCACCAATGACCGAGCCGGCGTTGAATTTCTTGACCCGTTTCATGCCATTGGTTTGCGTGCCGATCAAAGCCGTCATCGAGCCACTCTCGAGCATGAACAGGCCGGTGTCATCGTCGCCCTGCTGGAACAATGCCTGGCCCACTTTGACATCGATGCGCTTCATGGCGTTGAGCAGCAATTTGACCTTTTCCGGATCCTGGAACAGTTCATTCAGGTAGTCGGCTATCGTTTTCCGGTTGTCGCTTTCACCCAGCTCGGCCAGGATGGTGTTCTCGATGAATTCCACCGCATAGTCGGCTTCCTTGAAAAACAGCGGCTTGCCCTGCTCGCGGCTGACCGCATCCATCATCACGATGCGTTGTTCCGTGCCCCTGGGCACGCCGGCGTACATCAGCTTGACGCCCATGGAATCGCACAACGCGCGAATCTGCATGAAGGTTTTCAGCGCCGAGATATCCATGCCGGTAACCCGCTTCAGGTCGAGCAGGATGGCCTTCAGCTTGCCATCGCGGATGCCGGAATCATCGCGGATCAGGTCCAGTATGGAGTTGGCCGTTCCGAAAAACAGGAATCCCCGCAGCGTGTACACCAGCGCCACGCCACCGTGCTCATCCAGCAGCTGGCTGGCGCGCGGCGAACGCTCCACCGAACTGCGGTAGGCTGCCAGCGAATACTGCCCCTGCACCGCGCTGATCATGCTGTAGCGCATCACGAACAACAGCAATGCCAGCAATATGCCCACCAGCACGCCGGGCATGAAGCCGACGAATATCACGGTACCCAGGATGATGCAGACGATGGCGTAGTCCACGGGCTGGAAGCCGCGCACAGCGATGTACATCCATTCGTACAGCATCTGGAAAGCGAACAGGAACACCACCGAACCCACCAGTACCGTGGGCATCCAGGAAATCAGCGAGCTGCCAATCAGGGCAACCAGCAGAGTAACCAGGCTGGCAGTGATCGCAGTCCAGCGGCTGCTGGCGCCAAACTGCTTGTACAAAAGCGATGAGGTGACGTCATTATAGGCGGATGGCGCGCCCATCAGCCCGAGCAGCACATTGCCGGTGCCGGCAATCTGCATTTCCTCGGCGGTGCTCATTTCCTGGTTGCCGCCCGCCACCATGGCCGACAGCGACATGGATGCCGTCAGCATGGCCAGGAAAGCAATGGTGAATATCTGCGGCAGCACCGAGATGACAAAGCCCACATCAATCTCAAAAAAAGAACGCTGGGCAAGAATGCTGAATGCGCCCCCGGCGCTTTCCTCAATGTGGAACAGCCACTTGGCGGCTTGCAACTCTTCTCTGGAATAACCAATGAAGTAAGCCACCAGGAAAAACAGCAGGCCGATAGCCAGCGCCGCCACAGGCAAGGACCATGCATGCGGACTGCGATTGGTGACGAACAGCAGGACAAAACCACCGGCTACCATCAGCCCCAGCCGAATCAGGTTTTCGCTCTCGCCCAGCGCACGCAATAACTCGACCGAAATCGGCAGGTCGACGGCAATTCCCACGCCTGCCTGCAGCAACAGCCAGGCAATTCCGGCCATGAAGCCGCAAATGACCGGATAGGGAATCAGTTCCAGTATGCGTGTGAGGTGAAACCGCCCCACCACCAGGAATGACAGGGCCACGACCAGCGTTGTGAGGGACACAATGGCCAACATGGTGGAAAGCCCGCGTGAGCTGGCAGCGGCTGTTTCCCCCATCTCGGCCACCATCAGGCCGCCAATGGTCGAGAGAATGACGATAGCCTGTTCATCCAGGTTGACCAGGTGGACCGGCGCGCGCGAAGTCATGGCGATGAACACGCCGACAATGGACCAACCCACTAGCATCAACATCAGCATCAGCGGCATGAATCCGGACAAGGCGCCGGCAAAGATGATGGCCGCGAAACCGTAGCACCACAGAGCGTTGTCGATGCCGTCAAAAAAACCCAGGGCAAGGTCGGAAACCAGGGATTTGGACTTATAGCCTGCTTTTTGGAATGTGATCATTCTTATTGGCTTCGTTTGCTGGTGCGTCACTTACCCTGACTGGCACGCGCGCCGCGGGCGGATTCGCCACAGCGCAGACGGCATATTATTGCAATTCAGTAAAAAGCGCGAACGCAATTGATCGCTGAACTGGCCAAAAAAACAATTGATTACTTGATCGGGTAGCGCTCCAGAACCGGGCCCAGCGCTTCCTTCAATGGCCCAAGCCAGGGCTCAAAATTCCGCCATTGTTCCAGGCCGCCCCGGTAGATCGGCTGGCGAACCTGCTCGGCGCTGGGCGTGCGCACGGCACGCTCGGTTTCCCAGAACCGCAGGCACTGCTCCTCGAACGGCAGGCCGCAGTATTCCAGCAATTTGCGAATCTGCTCATCGGTGTGCTCCACCATTTCCTCGTACTGCACCCGCCACACCCGGCCGGGGAGCACCCGGTCCCAATGATCCATCATCACCACATAGTCACGGTAATACTGGCCCATTCCGGCCAGGTCATAGGTGTAGGTCTGGCCCCTGGCGAACAGCTGCTTGAAACCGGAAAAGCAGCAGGCCATGGGGTTACGACGGGCATCGATGATTCTGGCATTGGGAAGAATGAGGTGAATCAGCCCGATGTGCTGGAAATTATTGGGCATCTTGTCGATGAAGTAAGGATAGTCGCTGCGCTGCACGCGAGTGGTTTCCAGGTACCGCTCGCCCAGCTCACGGCATTGCTGTTCGCTCAGGGTAGCCAGAACCTCGGGGTATTTCCCGGCGGGATTCTGTCGCGACTTTTCAGCCAACCGGCGCGAGGTCTGGATGATGTCCATCAGCTCGGCGGTACCCTCCACCTGCGAATGGCTGGCCAGGATCTGCTCCAGCAAGGTAGAGCCGGAGCGCGGCAGGCCCACGATGAAAATGGGGTCGGGCGCCGGGCAGCCCCAACCCTGCCGCTCGGCGAAGAATTCCGGCGAGAGTGTCTTGATCTGCCGGGCGGTGTTGAACACGTTGATCTTCACATTGTGCCGGTGATGGACCTTGCGGATATCGTTGCCACGCTGGTAGTAGCGAAAGGACTGCTCGTAATCGCCCTTGTCCTCAAACGCCTTGCCCAGGGCAAAGGCCAGGTGGGACTGGTCGTCAGGGTCTCCTCCGTTCTCCACCAGCTGCGACAGCATCAGCTCGATTTCCTCATCACTGAAACGGTAGGTCTTCAGGTTGGCCAGGCTCCAGTAAGCCTCGCCGATTGCCGGGTTGAGTTTGATGCAGCGCTGATACGCGGCAATGGAATCGTCCAGCCGGCCAACGGTTTTGAGTGTGTGGCCGAAATTCATCTGCGCCCTGGGCTGGTTGGGATACACCTTGAGCAGGCGCTCATACATTTCCAGCGCGGGCACATGATCGCCGCGCTGGACCAGCACCGTAGCCTTGAGCAGCTGGAAATTGGCATTGGCCGGATCCACCGCCAGCAACCGGTCGACCTGGACATTGGCCTCGTCCAGGCGGTTCTGGCGGGTCAGGACCACGGCATAGTTATGCCTCGCCAGGTGAAAGTCCGGCGCCAACTGCAGGCAACGCTCCAGCAGCACACGCGCGTCATCGTAACGATTCAGTTTCATGCCGATATCAGCCAGCATGCGCAAGCCATTGACATCGTCCGGATGCCGTTTGACGAGGGTTCTCACCAACTGTTCGGCTTTGGCCAGCTTGCCGGCACGTATCAGGTCGGCGGCTTCCGCAAGCTCGGGATGGCGCACCACCAGCGCGCTGTAGCGTTGATACGCATCCTGCGCCGCGTCGGCCTGGCCGGCCAGCATCAACTGGTCACCCAGCGCCTTCCAGGCATCGGCCTGCCGCGGATCGAGTTTAACCGCGCGGTGCAGGGTCTCGATCGCCTCCTGGTTGCGTCCGACGGCTGCCAGCGACTGGCCCCATTCGTTCAGGAAGCTGGCGGACCCGATATTGCGCGCGACCAGCCCCTGCAACTGCTCAACGCTGGCTTCGGCTTTTCCCTGGCCG
>CBFGWJ010000161.1:0-5527 GCA_965652335.1 uncultured Gammaproteobacteria bacterium
ACTGGAGCTGCAGCCACAGCATGTCGATTCGCGCCTGGAACTCGATTCGCTCAACCGCAGGCTGGACGGACTAAACTGAACGCGGCACCTCGCGTTCGCTGAAGGCCAACGTGCGGTCTTCCCCGATCTCGTGGTATTCAGCGTCCTGATTCACGCGCCAGACGTCCCACTTCCGCTCTCCTGCAAGGATGTTCTCGGCCGTGAGCAGGGCGGTCATCATGGCGTGATCCTGGTTGTTGTACTTGTGCATGCCGTTGCGTCCCACCAGGTGCAATTCCGGCATGTGCTTCTCCAACCAGCTGCGGAACAGCTCAACGCGTTCCTCATAACTCTCGTCGTAAACCGGGTAAGCCTTGGGCTGCCGGATCACCGTGCCGTCAATCACATGCCCGGGAGTCACCAGGCCAAGCTGGATCAGTTCCTCATCCGCCAGCCGCACCAGGTCCTCATCCCTGGCTTCCCACAGGCCATCGCCCTTGAAGCAGAAATACTCCAGGCCCAGGCAGTTGAGATCGGGGTCCGGCACCAGGTGCGGTGACCAGGACTTGAAATTCTGGATACGCCCGACCCGCACCATGGAGTCATGGATGTAGATCCAGTTGTCATCAAAACAATCGATGTCCTTGATGATCAGCGCCACGGTGACGAAGTCACGGTAGTGCAGGGCGCGGGCAGCCGTCAGCACCGGCTCGGGCAGGCGCGGTTCCAGGTATTCCGCCAGTTCCGAGATCGCCGCGGACGAGATCACGTGGTCGGCGCGGAACTCGTGCTGCCCGCCCTCGGAGTCTTTCGCATGCACCGTCCATTCACCGGTTCCAGCATCGCGCACCAACCGGTTCACTTCCATGCCCAGCCGCACTTCGCCGCCGGCGCTTCGCACTTTTTCGGCCGCCGTTTCCCACATCTGGCCGGGGCCCAGCCGCGGGTAGCGGAACTGTTCCACCAGGGTTTTCGGCGTATTGCGGTTGCGCCGCAGCCAGGCCGGAACCAGCGCATTCCGCACCGCGCCGCCCAGCGACAAACCCTTGATGCGCTGTGCCGCCCAGTCCGCGGAAATTTCCTTGCACTTCATGCCCCAGACCTTTTCCGTGTAGGACCTGAAGAAAATATTGAACAGGCGGCGCCCGAACTGGTTGGACACCCAGTCCTCGAATGTTTTGGGGTTGCGTATGGGAAACAGGCGCACCCTGAGGTAGGAAAGCATGCAATGGGCCGATTCGAGAAACCCCAGCTTGGAAAGCGCATCAAACGCCCGCAGCGGGTAATCGAACAACTTGCCCTGGTAGAAAATGCGCGACTTGCGCGGGCGGTTGATCAGCTGGTCGCCAAGGATTTCGTCCCACAGGGCTTCGATTTCCCGCGACCGGGAAAAGAACCGGTGGCCGCCGACGTCGAAGCGAAAGCCTTTGTAAGTCTCGGTGCGCGAGATGCCGCCGACGTGCACCGGATCACGTTCCAGCAGTGTGACCTTGGCGCCAGCCGCGGTGAGTTTATAGGCCGCGGTCAGGCCGGCCGGGCCCGCCCCGATGCAGATGACGCGCGGGAACCCGGGTGGCTGCTTGGCTGGTTTGGCTGGCGAATCAGGCAAAGTCGGGTCCTTTCATGTAAATCATCCGTTCATCCGGCCCGGCGAAACACCGGCGTGCCCGGCGCGAATCGTCGCTGTTGCCACCCGGCCCGGCTTTCTCGCAATTGGTTTTTGAGTTGCGTATCATCGCCGCAAGCGCCAACCCGCAAGCGCCAACCAACGCAGAAACGCCAGTCAAAGAGCATCCGCCAATGGTTCCCCAGGCTTCCGTCCTCATCCTCACGCCCATCAAAAATGCCGCGGCATGCCTGGAGGATTATTTTGCCGGCCTGGGCCAACTGGATTACCCACCGGAACTCCTTTCCCTGGGCCTGCTGGAAAGCGACAGCACCGACGGCAGCTTTGAGAATTTCCGGGCCGGTTTGAAACAGCATGCCAGTCATTTTGCATCCACCGGCATCTGGAAAAAGGATTTTCATTTCACAATTCCACCGGGCAAGGAGCGCTGGGACCGAAGCATACAGAAAAACCGCCGCTGCGTACTGGCCAAGAGCCGGAATTTCCTGCTGTTCAAGGCACTGCGGGACCACGACTGGGTGCTGTGGCTGGATGTCGATATCATCGAATACCCACCCGACCTGCTCCGGCGCCTGCTGGCCACCGGCAAGGACATCGTACAGCCGCATTGCGTCAAGGAGTACGGCGGACCGACATTCGACTGCAATGCCTGGCGGGACCACGGCCGGCTGCATATGGATGATTTGCGCGCCGAAGGCGATCTGGTGGAACTGGACACCGTGGGCGGCACCGTGCTGCTGGTTCGCGCCGACATTCACCGTGAAGGCCTGGTTTTTCCCACCTTTTTCCTGGGCCGGCACATCGACCGCGTTCGCCGCGACAACCTCTGCCACTCGCGGTGGGATGTGCTGCGCGCCTGGCGCGGCGACTACCGCGGGGAGATTGAAACCGAGGGCCTGGGCATCATGGCGCACGAGATGGGCTACCGTTGCCACGGCATGCCGAATTTCGAGGTCCGGCATCGTGATGCCTGAGTGCAAGGACCGGAGCCCGCTCCGCCGGCTCCCGGAGCACCGGTGAAGATCCTGTTTATCACCTTCGGCCTGCCGGTTCCGCCGAGCAGCGGCGCCCGGATCCGGGACTTCAACCTGGTGTCGCGCATGGCCCGGCAACACGAGGTTTCGGTGCTGTCGCTGCTGGAGTTTCCCGCAGAGTTCGAGCATCTGCAGTCGATGCGCGCGTACTGCCGGCAGGTTGATGGCGTGGTGGCGGATCGCAGCTGGCTGGCCAACGCGGTGATGGCGCTGCGCGGCCTGCTGGCCGGGCGTCCGCTGGCCACCGCGCCGTTTTACTATCCTGCCCTGGCGGAGAAAATCCGGCAGTTCAGCCATGAAACGGCTTTTGATATCGTGCAAATCGAGCACTCCTTCCTGGCGCCGTATCGGGCCGACCTGGCGCCCGGTTTTGGCGGCGCCTGTGTGCTGTCGCTGCACAACATCGGAGTGCAGCAATACCGCAGCATGCTGGACATGAGCCGCGGTGCCGGACGCATCCCTGCCGCCATCAAGTGGCTTACCCTGCGCGGCTGGGAGGCGCGGCTGGCCAGGCAGTTTGACCTGTCCATCGTGGTATCAGTGGAAGACCGCGCACGGCTCGAGAACCTCACCCGGCAGGTGGATCCCTACGGCGCCGAAGGTTTCTTTGGGAAAACCTGCGTGATCGAAAACGGCGTGGACTGCGAGCAGCTCCAGCCGCTAGCCGAGCCTGATGGGCCTGAAGCTGGAAGTGCCACGGCCACACCCGGCGGCGAACTGGTATTTGTCGGCACCATGGGCTATCTGCCCAATCGCGACGCGATGGAATATTTTTGCCGCGCGGTGCTGCCACTGGTGCGTCGTGAGCGGCCCGGCTGCCGGCTCACCGTAGTGGGTTCGGGCGGGCAACGCTTCCTGTCGCACCTGGCCGAACCTGGCCGGGTTGAAATCACCGACCGCGTGGATGACGTGGTTCCCTGGTACCAGCGCTCGCACCTGGCCATTGCGCCGCTGCGCAGCGGCGGCGGCTCGCGCCTGAAGATACTGGAGGCCATGGCCCTGGGACGGCCCGTGGTTTCCACCCGCCTGGGCTGCGAGGGCCTGGCGCTGGAAGCCGGCAAGGACCTGTTCATTGCCGACGCGCCTGAACAATTCGCGCAGCGGATTCTGGAACTGCTGGCCAATCCGGGGCTTTGGCGGCAGATGGCGGATCACGCGCGGCAAACGGTTGCGAACCGGTATGACTGGAACCTGGTGGCGAACAGGCTGTTGTCCGCCTATGCGCTGCTCCGGCCCGGAGCGGAAACATCCGCGGCCTCGCCGCTGCGCCGGGACTGGTCTCAAGAACCCACAACACCCTGCCTGACGGTGATCGTCCCGGTTTACAACACCATCAGTTCGCTGGACCGATGCCTGGACGCCCTGGAACGGTCACGATTGCAGGATTTCGAACTCATCGTCGTCGATGATGGCTCCACCGACGGCAGCGACCAGGTCGCGAAGCGGCGCTGTGCCAATTTCCTGCGCCTGGAGAAAAATGCCGGCCAGGGCGCGGCGCGCAACCGCGGTGCCGCCATGGCGCACTCGGAACTGCTGTTTTTCCTCGATTCCGATGTGCTGGTGGAACCCGACACCCTGGACGGCATCCTTGCTGTATTCGCCAGTGAGCCCGGTGCCGCGGCCATGTTTTGTTCTTACCAGAGCGATACGCTGCCGAAGAACTTTGCCTCGCAGTACAAGAACCTGCTGCATCACTGGACACACCAGGTTTCCAGGCGCGAAGCCGCCACTTTCTGCGGCGGATTTGGCGCGATACGCAGGAAAATCTTTTCGCAACTGGGCGGCTTTGATGAGGCTTACCGGGCGATGGAGGACGTGGAGCTGGGCTATCGACTGCACCAGGCGGGCCATCGCATCGTGCTGAGCCCCGAAATCCAGCTCACGCACACCAAGCGCTACACCCTTGCCGGCCTGGTGCGGGCGGATGTGTTCCAGCGGGCCGTTCCCTGGACCCGCATCATGCTGCAACGGCGTGTTTTCCAGCGTGACCTGAACCTGCGAGGCAATAACCAGGCCAGCCTGGTGGTGGTGTTGCTCATGTTGTTTGTGCCGCTTATGCCAGGCTCGATACTTCCGGGCCTGGCGACCACCGAAGCCATGCTGCTCGTGGTGTTCATCCTGCTCAACCGGCAGTTTCTGGTGTTCCTGTGGCGGGCCCGCGGCGCGGGGTTTGCGCTGCGCTCCGTGCCCATGGTGTGGCTGCAGTATTTCTACAGCGGCATCGGGCTGTTGCTGGGAATTCTCAGCTTCGTGGGTGATGCGATATTACGCAACCATTCTTCCCGCGCTGCGGAGAGCAAATGACAGCCATCGGCAACCAAGCTGCACGGGGCAAGCTGCTGTTCTGTTCCGTAAACCTGAATCCACCAGGCGGCGGGCAGTGCGTGGGCGCCTGGGCGTTGCAGGCCCTGCAGCAGGATTGGGATGTCACCATCCTGTGTTCACAGCGCCCGGATTTCCAGGCCCTGAACCGACATTTTGGTACCAGCCTCGAACCGGACGGGTTCCACTTTGTGCAACTGCCCTGGTTGCTGCGCAACATCAACCGCGTGGACCCGGACCCGAACAGTTTCCAGCCCGCTGCCTGGCTGATGCGCAAAGCCCGCCAGCTGGGTGGTGATTTTGATGTATCCATCGCTGTCGACAACGAAATGGACCTGGGCCGGCCGGGCATCCAGTATGTGCACTATCCATACCTGGCAAGCCACCGCGAGCGGGTCGATGCCATACGGCAGCTGACACCCCTGCAGCGCCTGGGCGCATTCCTGAAGTGGAAGTACCGGCCGTGGATGTTCATTTCGGGAATCCGCTTCGACCGGGTAACCAGTAACCTGACGCTGGTCAATTCCGAGTGGAGCGCCGGGTTGGTGCGGGACCTCTACAAGCT
>CBFGWJ010000162.1:0-5525 GCA_965652335.1 uncultured Gammaproteobacteria bacterium
CGGCCGTTATTCGGTGGCCGTGCCCGGATTCGTGCAGGGTGTATGGGCGCTGCACGAGCGTTTCGGTTCCATGCCCTGGGCTGACCTGATCGAGCCGGCCATCGCTCTGGCGGAGGGTGGCGTGACCGTCAGCCTGTGGCATCACAATATGGTGGCCGCCGCGGCGCCGGCACTGGCCGAGTACCCGGCCACGGCGCATATCCAGCTGGTGGACGGGCAGCCGCCGCCTCTCGGCTACGTGCTGAAGCAATACGACCTGGCCAATACGCTCAGGCTGATCCAGCGTTCCGGTGGCCAGACCCTGGCCATTGGCCAGATCGCCAAGATGATCGAACAGGCCACCAAAGGCGTGGTCACCGAGCTGGACCTGGCGCGTTTCAAGGTGGTCTGGAGGGAGCCCATCCGCACGCAATACCGTGGCTACGAAATCGTCGCCATGCCGCCACCCAGTTCCGGCGGTGTGTTGCTGGCGGAAATGCTGAACGTCCTGCAGCGTTATGACCTGGTATCCATGGGCAAGGATTCCAGCGACTACATCCACCTGGTGGCCAGCACCATGAAGCTGGCGTTTGCGGACCGCGCGCGTCACCTGGGCGACCCGGATTTTTACGATGTGCCGGTGGAGCGGCTCACTTCCATGGCCTATGCCGACGAACTGGCTTCACGGCTGCGGCCGGACGGCCAGCCCATCGTGGCGGAATCCCTGGCAACTCCGCCGGATGACGAAGGCACCACGCAGGTGAGCGTGATGGACAAGCAGGGCAACGCCGTTTCCATCACTCAAACCATCAATACCTTGTTCGGCTCCAAGATTACGGTACCGGGAACCGGTATTGTGCTGAACAATGAGATGGATGATTTCTCGGTGGACAGCACGACGGCCAACCTGTGGGATGCGGTGGGCTCGGATGCCAATGCCATTGAACCCGGCAAGCGGCCGCTTTCATCCATGACGCCGCTGGTGGTGCTGAAGGATGGCAAGGCCGCCATGGCGCTGGGTTCGCCGATGGGAACACTGATCATCTCCGCCGTGTTGCAGACCCTGCTCAACAAGATTGATTTCGGTTATGACGCACAACGCGCCGTGATGGAGCCGCGCTTCCACCACCAGTGGCAACCCGATACGCTGTTCCTGGAACCGGAATATTCCCGCGATGTGCGCAAGCGGCTTGAAAGCCTGGGCCACACCCTGGGCGAGCGCTCCATGATTGGCGCGGCGCAATTGTCCGTATACGACCCGGAAACCTGCTACTTCTGGGGTGGCGCTGATGGCCGCCGGGACAGTGGCGCCGCGGGCGCCAATATCGGCGAGCCGCAGGTGGATGCCGCGCAGCGTTGCGCAGTGATCAACCAGGCGCGCGCCACCGCGATTCCACACTGACATTCACCGACTGAAACAGGGAAAATGATCCGATGAAAAAACTGTTGCTGGGCATACTGGTTGCACTGCCTCTGAGTGCAAGCGCCGGAATCACTCCACAGGAACTGGACCGGCTGGCGGCGGCCGAACAGGACCAGGTGGTGCAGTGGCGTCGCTGGTTCCATGCCAACCCTGAGCTCAGCAATCGCGAGGTCAACACGGCGGCGTACATTGTTGAGCAGTTGCGTGCCATGGGCCTGGAGCCGAAGACGGGCATCGCTCACAACGGCGTGGTGGCGCTGATCGAGGGCGGGATTCCTGGCCCCATGGTTGCCATCCGAACCGACATGGATGGCTTGCCTGTGACGGAAGAAACCGGCCTGCCGTTCGCTTCAAAAGCCAAAGGTGAATACAACGGCCAGGAAGTGGGCGTGATGCACGCCTGCGGCCATGACGCGCACATGGCCATGGTGCTGGGCGCGGCGAAAGTCCTGACCAGTGTGAAAGATGAGTTACCGGGTTCGGTGATGCTGATTTTCCAGCCGGCTGAAGAGGGCCCTCCCGAGGGTGAAGATGGCGGTGCCAGCATGATGCTGGATGAAGGCATCTGGGATGCGCGCAAGCCGGAAGCCGTGTTCGGCATCCACGTGGGCATCAACCAGCCGCCGGCTTCGATATCGGTCAAGCCCGGGCCGCTGATGGCTTCAGCCGACCGCTTCCAGATCACGGTACACGGCAAGCAGACTCATGGCGCACAGCCATGGGCCGGCATCGATCCGGTGGTGGTGGCGGCACAAATCGTGTTGGGCCTGCAGACCGTGACCAGCCGCCAGGTGAACGTCACGCTGGCGCCGTCCATCATCAGCGTGGGCCGCATCCAGGGCGGCATCCGCAATAACGTGATTCCCGACAGCGTTGAACTCGAAGGCACCATTCGCAGCTTTGACCAGGCGATGCGCGAGCAGATTCACGCGGCGGTGGAACGTACGGCGGAAAACATCGCCGCCAGTGCCGGTGCCACCATCGACTTCGAACTCAGCCTGGGCTCGCCGCCGGTGGTGAATGACCCGGCCCTGTATGAGCGCATGCTGCCCACGCTGCAGCGTGTCACCACGGTGAACAGCCTCACGCCACAAACCGTGGCCGAGGATTTCTCCGAGTACCAGATGCGCACTCCGGGCATTTTCATGTTCCTGGGCAATGGCGCGCCGGGCGTGGATCCCAAAACGCTGCCCAGCAACCACTCGCCGCTGTTCGACATGTACGAACCCAGCCTGGAAATCGGCGTGCGGGTGTTCAGCAACCTGGTGGTGGATTACCTCAGGGCCAACTGACGGGCGGTAGGCGGCGGCAGTGTGTGGCTATGTGGGCGGCCGGCTGGAAATGCGCGCCGGCCGCCGCCGGGTCATTCCCCAGGTCATTCCCCAGGTCATTCCTTGCCTCATTCCTTGATATAGGCCCGTGGCAGCTCCGGATTGCGCGGCAGGTAGCGGTCACGCAACAGCGTCTGGCGCGACTCCAGCGGAATGTTTTTACCCTCGAGGATGACGGCATCCGCCAGACTGGTAACTTCCAGCGGATCCCCGGTCCACATCACCAGGTTGGCGGTCGTGCCGGTTTCGATGGAACCGTAACCCACGGGCAGGGAAAAAATCCGCGCCGGGTTGATGGTCAGGGCGGCCAGGCCGGCATCGAACGGCAGGCCATAGGCCACCGCCACGCCCGCGGCCTGGCGCAGTTTGCGCGCGTTGTGCGGCGAATCGCTGTCGGCGGAAAAGGCGATGGTGACTCCGGCGCTGTGCAGCAGCGCGGCGTTGTCCAGCCGCGCGCCCAGCTTGTCAAAATTCTGCGGTTCATTGCCCAGCGGGTCGAGGATTACCGGCACGCCTGCTTCCGCCAGTTCGGTGGCCACCATCCAGGCTTCGGTGCCGCCATGAATAATGGCGTCGAACTGGTGCTTTTCCGCCAGCTGGATGACCTGCAGGATATCGCTGGCGCGATCCACGCCAAACACCACGCTGCCGTCGGTGGAATACCTGGCCAGTACCCGGCGCCCGGCGGCAGTGAGCAGAGCATCGGGTGTCCAGGCAAGATCGCTGGCGGCTTCCTCCATCGCCTGGTCCAGCAGCATGTACTGGGCAGCACGGGACTGGCCGCTGAGCGCACTGGCGCTTTCACCCATGCCCACGAACAGCACCGGGTCGGACAGGAAATTCCGGTACGAACCATCCAGCGAAACGGCGCGTCCCTGGCCACCGATGATGCTGCTGGTGCGGCCTGCGTTCAGCACCGTCCAGCCATAGCCTTCGATGCGGGTTACCGGGATCGCGGCTGAATTGGGATTGAAGGCCGGTGTCACGTCAAATTCCGGACGCATGCGGGTGTCACCAGCGGTGGGGTCATATTGCAGCCCCTTGTCCACCGAGCCGATTTCCGCCGAGATCTCGTCCAGCCCCAGCGCCGAAATGCCGGCAAACAACGCGGGTGTCACCGGCCGTCCGTGGGCCTCGATGACCCTGGCTTTTTCCGGCGCCGACAGGTTCGGGCCCACCGCGCTGATCTCGCCATCGCTGATGATGATGTCGGCCTTCTGCAGCACCGGCGAAGTCACGGCATGCAGGGTGGCATCATTGATGAACAGTTCGGCGGCAAACACCTGGCTGGCGGCGAGTGCCAATCCGTGCAGCGCCAGCAGGCTCAGGATTGGGCGCTTCATGGCTGCTCTCCTGGTAATTGGCCGAGTTCAAAATCGCTGACCGGCTGCAGTTCCGGGTCATGCCGGTCGTAAACCAGCGCGCCATCGATGAACACCTGGTCGGCTTTGGCGTAAACACTGAATGGGTTGCCGTTCCAGATCACCACATCCGCCATCTTGCCGGGCTCCAGAGTGCCGGTCTGGTCCAGGATGCCCATGGACTTGGCCGGGTTGGCGGTAATCCACTGGATGGCATTCTCGGGCGTGATCACCATGCCGGATGCGATGCCGCGGGTCATGGCCTTGGCGGCTTCCTGGTTCAGCCGCTGGATGCCTTCCGAGGAATCCGAGTGAACGATGGCGCAGCCGCCTTTGGGGCGGTCGACCATGGCAATGTTTTCCTGGATGCCGTCATACGCTTCGGCCTTGAAGCCCCACCAGTCGGCCCACAGCGCGCCGCAGGTGCCGGCCGCTGCCAGTTCGTCGGCAATCTTGTAGGCCTCAACGCCGTGGTGGAATGCGGCGATGTGGTAGCCGAATTCATCCGCCATATCCAGCACCGTCATCATTTCGTCGGCGCGGTAGCAGTGCATGTGCACCAGGATTTCGCCTTTCAGCGCGCCAGCAAGGGTTTCCAGCCGGAGGTCGCGGTTGGGCCTGGCGGCATCTTCCTTGCCTTCCACTACGGCCTTTTCATATTTCTCCCAGTCGGCAATGTATTTCTGCGCCTCGATCCATTGCGTGCGATAGCCGGAAACGTTGCCCATGCGGGTGGCCGGCGCCTGGCCTTTGCCGCCGTAAACCCGCTTGGGGTTTTCGCCACAGGCCATTTTCAGCCCGTGCGGCGCGCCGGGAAACTTCATGCCCTGGTAGCTGACGCTGTAGACATTCTTCACGGTCACGCCACGGCCACCCACCAGGTTTGCTGAACCGGGCAGGATCTGCATGCTGGTGACGCCGCCCGCCAGGGCGCGGGCAAAACCCGGGTCCTGCGGCCAGATGCTGTGCTCGGCCCAGACATTGGCCGTGGAAGGGGCGGTCATTTCGTTGCCGTCCTGGTGCGCCATCAGGCCGGGAGAGGCATAAACACCCAGGTGGGAATGCACATCGATCAGGCCGGGAGTCACCCAGCGCCCTTTGGCATCAATGGTCGTGACCTCGCCACTGGCGTCGATGGAGCCTTCGGCGAGGTCGGCCACCTTGCCGCCGGCGAGCAGCAGGCTGGCATTGTCGAGCCGTTGACCGGTACCGGTGAGGATGGTGGCGCCGGTGATCAGTACCGGCCCGGACGGCAGGGGCTGGTAAGTTGACGGATAGGCTTCACCTGCGGAATCCGCGGAGGCGATGCCCGATGTGAGCAGGAGTGCAGCAAGCCTGGCAGCGCTGCGTCGATGGCTGAACAGCATGGATTTCCCCAAACCCTCGTGGGCGTTGTATATATTCCTGGTTTGCAGGGATTCTAGCAGAATG
>CBFGWJ010000163.1:0-5493 GCA_965652335.1 uncultured Gammaproteobacteria bacterium
TTGCCGTTGTCCTGCACGTTGATGAAAAACTGCGAGGTAGCCGAATGCGGGTTGCCGGTGCGAGCCATGGCAATCGTACCGCGCTTGTTGGAAAGCCCGTTGATGGCTTCATTGACGATCGGCTCCGAGGTGGGTTTGTCTTTCAGGTCAGCCGTCAGCCCGCCGCCCTGGATCATGAAGTGACTGATCACCCGGTGAAAGATGGTGCCATCGTAGAAACCGCTGTTGGCGTAACGGATGAAGTTTTCTACCGAAACGGGCGCCTTGTCGGCATACAGCTCCAGGCCGATATCGCCCATGCTGGTGTGAATCACCACTTTGGGATTGCTGTTAGGTGCCGATTGTTGCGCCTCGAGCGCGGAACGGGGGTGCAGGCTGCTCAGGCTGAGCAGCAAAGCGGCTACTGCCAGGAGTGCAGGGAAGGTTCGGATCATTCGGGTATGCCTCGCGAATATCAGGGTGGAAAGTCCGCATCATAAAGGGGTGCCCGCCATGCCGCCAGTTTTTGCCAATTTTCCGTCCCCGGCTTGCCCGCAGCCGGGCGTTTCCCTGGGCTTCAGGGCGGGCTTTGCGGGCGGGCTTCGGGCCGATTTCTGTGGTAAGATTCAGCGCTTGTTCGAAGCCTTTGACGGCCTGTCTTTTGAAACAAAAACGATAATAAATAATTCATATTAATCAATAACATAAAGTACATATCTGAGATAATTTGACATATGGCTGACCTTGCCAAAGAAGTGCTGCAGGTAAATCTCGAAGACGAGATGCGGAAGTCCTACCTGGACTACGCCATGAGTGTCATCGTCGGGCGCGCCCTGCCGGACGTCCGTGATGGCCTGAAACCCGTGCATCGGCGTGTGTTGTTCGCCATGTCGGTGCTGGGTAACGACTACAACAAACCCTACAAGAAATCCGCCCGCGTGGTGGGTGATGTGATCGGCAAATACCATCCGCACGGAGACACCGCGGTGTACGACACCATCGTGCGCCTGGCCCAGCCCTTCGCCATGCGCTACATGCTGGTGGATGGCCAGGGCAACTTCGGCTCGGTGGACGGCGATGCGGCCGCGGCCATGCGTTACACCGAAGTGCGCATGTCCAAGCTGGCGCATGAACTGCTGGCCGACCTGGACAAGGAAACGGTCGATTTCATTCCCAACTACGACGAATCTGAACATGAGCCCAAGGTGCTCCCGGCGCGGGTGCCCAACCTGCTGGTCAACGGTTCGGCCGGCATCGCGGTGGGCATGGCCACCAATATTCCGCCGCACAACCTGCGCGAAGTTATCGCCGCCACGCTGGCGTTGATCGATAACCCGGATATCAGCATTGATGGCCTGATGGAGCATCTGCCCGGCCCGGATTTCCCGACCGCAGGCATCATCAATGGGGCCCAGGGAATTCACGAGGCCTACCATACCGGCCGCGGACGGATCTACCTGCGTGCCCGTACCGAAGTGGAAACCCACGAGGTCTCCGGCAAGCAGAGCCTGATCATCAACGAGCTGCCTTACCAGGTGAACAAGGCACGCTTGCTGGAAAAGATCGCTGAACTGGTCAAGGAAAAGAAGCTTGACGGCATTACCGAGCTGCGCGACGAGTCCGACAAGGACGGCATGCGCGTGGTGATTGAACTCCGCCGCGGCGAAGTTCCGGAAGTCATTCTCAACAACCTGTATAAACAGACCGCCATGCAGTCGGTGTTCGGCATCAACATGGTGGCGCTGGTGGAAGGCCAGCCACGGCTGCTCAACCTGCGCGAAATGCTGGAAGCCTTCATTGCCCACCGCCGCGAAGTGGTTACCCGCCGCACCCTGTTTGAACTGCGCAAGGCGCGGGAACGCGCCCACGTGCTGGAAGGCCTCACGGTAGCCCTGGCGAACCTTGATGAAGTGATTGAATTGATCAAGTCTTCATCCACGCCGGCCGACGCGCGCGATGCCCTGCAGGCGCGCCGTTGGGATCCGGGCGTGGTGGCCGCCATGCTGGGGCAGGGTGGGGCGGATGCCTCGCGCCCGGAAAACCTGGATCCGATGTATGGCCTGCACGAAGACGGTTACCAGCTGTCACCGGTCCAGGCCCAGGAAATCCTCAATCTGCGCCTGCATCGCCTTACCGGCCTGGAGCAGGAAAAGCTTACGCAGGAATACGAAGCGCTGCTGCATGCGGTGCGCGACTTGCTGGACATCCTGTCACGGCCGGAGCGCTTGATGCAGGTGATCCGCGAGGAACTGGTGGCCATCGAGCAGGAGTATGGCGACGAGCGCCGTACCGAAATTCTGCAAAGCCGCCTGGACCTGAGCCTGGAAGACCTGATCACCGAGGAAGACGTGGTGGTAACGTTGTCGCACGGCGGTTATGCCAAGTCGCAGGCGCTGGATCGTTACCAGGCGCAGCGCCGTGGCGGCACCGGCAAGTCGGCCACCAAGGTGAAGGATGAGGATTTCATCGACAAGATTTTCGTGGCCAATACGCACGATACGCTGCTGTGCTTCACCAGCAACGGCAAGATCCACTGGCTGAAAGTGTATGAACTGCCGCAGGCCAGCCACACCAGCCGCGGCAAGCCCATCGTCAACCTGCTGCCGCTGGAGAAGGATGAGCGCGTGAGCGCCGTGCTGCCGGTGCGTGACTACCCGGACGACCTCTTCGTGTTCTTTGCCACACGTAACGGCATCGTCAAGAAAACGCCATTGTCGGAATATTCCCGCCCCCGCGCCAATGGCATCTGGGCCATCGACCTGCCGGAGGACGATGAACTCGTCGGCGTGGAACTCACCGACGGCAAGGCCGACATCATGCTGTTTTCCAGCTCGGGCAAATGCATCCGTTTCCCCGAAGCCGACGTGCGTTCCATGGGTCGGGTGGCGCGGGGCGTGATTGGCATCCGTCTGCAGGACGGCCAGCGGGTCGTGTCCATGATGGTGCTGGGCGAGGGCGATATCCTCACCGTTACCGAAAACGGCTATGGCAAGCGCACCCGCCAGGAAGACCATTCACCGCAGGGCCGTGGTGGCCAGGGTGTCATTGGCATCCAGACATCCGAGCGCAACGGCGCGCTGGTGTCCGCCAAGCAGGTCAGCGATGAAGACGACATCATGCTGATCTCGGATGGCGGCACGCTGGTGAGGACTTCAGTCGCGGGCATATCCACGCTGGGCCGAAACACCCAGGGCGTCACCCTGATCCGGCTGCGGGATGGTGAGAAACTCGTGGGCCTGGCGCGGATCGCCGCGGACGAATCGGATGAAGTGGCCGAAGGCGTGGAAGCAGCCGAGGCTGAATAGTGTTCGAATGATCAAATGAAAAGGGCTGCCCAGGCAGCCCTTTTTTGTGGTCGAACGGTCAAGCCACCTGCAGTTCGATATGCAGGGTTTTCTCGCCGTTGAGTGAATTGCTGATCAGGCAAGCCGATTCCGATTTCTCGAGAATCTGCCGTGCCTTGTGCTCGTCGGCTCCAGCAGGGATGGTCAGCCGGACGCGGATATCGTAGGAAGTGAACCGGGTAACGCGTTCCACCCGGTCCAGTACCCCTTCAACCTCACAGTGCAGGTCCAGCCAGTCGTATTTCGAAGCCCGGGCGATGGCCTGGAAGGTCATCACCAGGCAATCGGCGACAGCCGCCATCAGCAGGGTTTCCGGCGACCACTGGTTGCCCGGCCCGCCGAACTCGGCGGGTGGAGCGCTGCGAAAGGTTTCCAGCCCCGGGCTGCTGACCTGGACGGAGTCCGAATCGCTGGCGCTGGCTGCCGCCCGGTAGTGGTGGGGATACGCCTGCATGCCGGTTCGCTTACAGCGAAGCCAGTACGTGTTCGGCGCTGCTGACCCGGAATTCCCCCGGAGCCTCGACGAACAATTCCTTGACCACGCCGTCTTCTGCGACCAGGGCAAATCGTTGCGAACGCTGCCCCATGCCGAAGCCGCTGGCGTCCAGTTCCAGGCCCAGCGCCCTGGCGAATTCGCCATTGCCGTCCGCCAGCATGTGCAGCTTGCTGGCGTTGGCGCTCTTGCCCCAGGCGTTCATGACAAACACATCGTTGACGGAAACGCAGGCAATCGCATCCACACCCTTGGCCAGTATTTCATCCGCGTGCGTGACGAACCCGGGAAGGTGCTTGGCCGAGCAGGTGGGCGTGAAGGCGCCTGGAACGGAAAACAGCACGACTTTCTTGCCCGCAAAAAATTCATCGGTAGCAACTGCAGCCGGCCCGGTATCGGACATGACGTTCAGTTTCACTGCCGGAATCTTGTCGCCCACTTTGATGGTCATTGATCTACTCCTGAAAAATCATTTTGTATGGTTGGAAACAGGTTTGGGTGTTGCACTTCGCCGCGCGCGGAAACCACGCTGCTTTCATTCAGATAGTAGCGACCGGGGCAAAAAACAAGCCCAAAAAACCATCGCGGGCAGGGCCCAACTGGAAAAGAAACCCTGGTTTCTGCCGGTCAGGCGGCAATCGCGCCGGAAATGGCATTCAGCAGGGTGTGTTCGTCAACGGGCTTGGTGATGTAGTCGCGGGCGCCCTGGCGCATGCCCCAGGCGCGGTCGGTTTCACTGCTGCGCGAGCTGACCATGATGACGGGGATGTCACGGGTGCGTTCATCCCGGCTCAGGCGCCGGGTGGCCTGGTAACCGTTCATGCCGGGCATGATGATGTCCATCAGGATCAGTTGCGGCTTTTCCTCATGGGCCAGTTCGATGGCCTGTTCGCCCGAGTGAGCGACCAGAGGCTTGTGCCCGGCCTGCTCCACGATCCGGCAGAAATTCAGCACCTGTGCTGGAGAATCATCGACGATCAGAACTTTGAGCATCCCCGTTTCCCTTTGCAATGACAATCGTTGTGGGCGAACCTGTCGTTCAGGTAAGGATTATGCAGCAATCCGGCCGGTTTGTGAAATGGTTGGCTGCGCTCACAGGCACACCAGAGTACGGCCACGGCTGCCGCCCTCGAGCATCCGGTCAAATACCTTCGGCAAATCGTCCAGGCCGGTTTCCAGCGTGAGGATTTCCTGCAGTTGCGGCGGTTTCCATTCGTTGGCCAGCCGGTCCCACAGGCTTACGCGGGTTTCATGGGGGCAGTTGGCCGAACTGATCCCCAGCAGGCTGACACCGCGAAGGATCATCGGGAACACGGTGGTGTGCAGGCCAGGGCTGCCTGCCATCCCGCAACAGGCAATGTTGCCCCACAGGTTGATGACGCGAGTGAGCCCGGCCAGCATGTCGCCACCGACATTGTCGATGGCGCCGGCCCAGATGGCTTTTTCCAATGCATTCTGGCCCCAGTGCAGCTCATGCCGGGAGATGCACTGTTTCGCGCCCAGGCTTTCCAGCCAGTCAAAGTCGCTGGTTTTGCCGCTGATGGCGTGCACTTCATAGCCTGCGCGCGTGAGCAGGTTGATGGCGATACTGCCCACGCCGCCGGTGGCTCCGGTAACCACGATGGGGCCGCCATCCGGTGTCTGGCCATTGGCCTCCATGCGGTGCAGGCTGAGCGC
>CBFGWJ010000164.1:0-5492 GCA_965652335.1 uncultured Gammaproteobacteria bacterium
CTGGTAGGCCAGGGTCCGGTCGGAATCGACCTGCGCGGCGAAGCCGGTGAAAGCTGGGTCGACCCGGTAGTGGGTTTGCGCTTTACCCATCCGTTCAACCCGAGGTGGTCCCTGATGGGCAAGGGCGATATCGGCGGCTTCGGTATTGGCTCTGACTTCACCTGGCATGCCACGCTGGCGCTGAACTGGATGGCCAGCGAACGGGTCGGCGTTGCCGTGCTGTACCGGCACATCGCGGTGGATTACGACAGCGGTTCCGGCGCCTCACGTTTCGCCCTGGACATCACCCAGGCCGGCCCGGGATTGGGGGTTTCGTTCGTATTCTGACCATTTCTCATTCTGGCAACACCGGGGCTGGCCCGCATTCGGATGCCCGCTGCCTGATACGGACCAGATTGGTGATGCAGGCGCAACGGTGCCAGACTGTTCGCACATGAACCCGCCTTCTGCCACACATTTTCTCCCGCTTCCTGTCATTCTTCTTTGTGCAATTCTGTATCCGCCTGCCTTGGCGGCTGATGGGTTACGCGAACGAACCAGCGCCGTGTTCGGCGTCATTGAGCCCGTGACTCGCGCTGAAATCGAAGCCCCCAGGGCTGCGCTCGGACGTGCCCTGTTCTGGGATACGCGCCTGTCGGCGAACGGCAACACGGCCTGTGCCAGTTGCCATGCTGCTGAAGGCTGGGGATCGGACCGGCGCCTGCGATCACTGGATGCGCGCGGCAAGCTCACCGGGCGTCACTCACAATCGGTTCTCAACGCCATGGGCGTCAGTGCCGAACACTACGCACAGGCGATGCAGGCTTATCAGGAAACCTTGCGAACCCCGGGGCCCTTTGACGATTGGCTCAACGGTGATGACACCGCCCTGGATGAGCACCAGCGCCGAGGCCTGGAAAGCTTCATCGATCGGGGTTGCGCGGCCTGCCATTCCGGGCCACTGTTCGGTGGCGGCAGCCTGCAGTGCTTTGGCGTGGTTGAAGACTATCGGCCGCTGACCGGATCCACGGGCAATGACAACGGCCTGATGGACAAGTGTGGGAGTGAAGCAGACCGCGACATATTCCGCGTTCAGCCCTTGCGCAATGTGGCGCAAACCGCGCCGTATTTCCATGACGGCTCGGTGGCCGAACTCAGCGATGCTGTGGCTGTCATGGCCAGGGTGCAGCTGGGTCAGGCTTTATCGCAGGAAGAAGTGCAGGGCATCGTCCGCTTTCTCGAGGCGCTGGGCGGCCCGGTTCCCGGGCATTATGGGCCGCCGTCGGCGAATTGAGGCTGCTGTGCCTGACGCCCAGGGTACGTTGGTTGCATTGAACTTGCGGAGAAAAATCCAAGGCGCATAAACAAAAAGCCCCTCGAGGGGGCTTTCTGCAATCTGGTGGAGGCGGCGGGAATCGAACCCGCGTCCGCAAGTACTCCGCCATTGGCTCTACATGCTTAGCCCGGTCTTTGTTTTAGTTGGCGGCTACCCGACGGGCAGGGAAGGCCGACAACGATCCTGGATAAGTTTTAACGAATCCACACCAGGCATGCTTCATCGCGATCCCATATGGGGTGACTCCCGTGATCCGGACGTATGGGCACGAACCGGGCGGAAGGCTTTACGCAGGTTATTAAGCTGCTAAAGCGTAGTTGTCGTCGTTGGCAACTAAGTTTTTTGCAAACAGTTTTACGAGTTGATTGCAGCTCGGCATGCACCTCCGGTTTCGCTACCTGCGTCGAAGCCAGGTCGCCCCCAAGGACTTGTAACTCACCACTACGACTGTGGCGGGCCGCATTCTATACCAAATCGCAGAAGAACTTGCGGTAGATGGTGAATGTTTGGCGCCGTCTATGACCCCTGTCCTGGGGTTGAGTTCCGTAGACGGTGCCAACAACCCGCTATACTTGCATAATTGGATTAACCGGGTAGACTGCCCGGCTTCGCTGTTTTTGAATGGGTGTGGAACGCAAATGAAGCTTGAGAACATCGTAGTTGTTATTACCGGCGCGGCCGGCGGCCTGGGACAGGCCATGTCGCGGCGTCTGGCCGGGCAGGGCGCAAATCTGGCTTTGCTGGATTTGCAGGCTGAAAGCCTTGAGAAGCTGGCGGATGAACTGGGCCGGGACCGTGCATTGCCCATTGTCTGTGGCGTCACCGATGAGGGCAGCGTGGATGCGGCCATGGCCAGGGTGCGGGAGCATTTCGGCCGGCTCGACGTGCTGGTCAACAACGCCGGCATCACCCGCGATGCGCTGCTGGTCAAATTCAAGGACGGCGAGCTGGTTTCGCGCATGAGCCTGGATTACTGGAAGCAGGTGGTGGACGTGAATCTCACCGGCGTCTTCCTTTGCGCCCGCGCTGCCGCGGAGCACATGATCCGGGCCGGCAACGGCGGGGTGCTGATCAACATTTCCAGTATTTCCCGCCACGGCAATATGGGCCAGACCAATTATTCCGCCACCAAGGCCGGCGTGGAATCCATGAGCGTGGCCTGGGCCAAGGAGCTGGCGCGTTTCGGCATTCGCGCGGCGTCGATTTCACCGGGATTCATCGGCACCGAGATGGTGCGTTCGATGAAACCGGAAGCGCTGGAGAAAATGACCCAGGGTATTCCGGCCCAACGCCTGGGTGAGCCTGATGAGATTGCCGCCACGGTGCAATTCATCATCGAAAATGACTACATCAGCGGGCGGGATTTCGGCATCGATGGCGGGATGAGGCTGTAGCAACCGTTGCTTGAGGCTCGCTGCTCGTCGCCAAACAAGCGCAGGAGGGGCGAAAGCCTCGACCTCTGGTGAGATTGGTTGCCTATTGTGTGAGGTAGCCACGCTGCCGATCGGGTGATCCTGTCGCGAGCATGGCTCGCTCCCACGCCTGATCAACGCGCCTTCAGCAGCCGGCCTTTCTCGCGCTCCCAGTCGCGGTCCTTGATGGTTTTGCGCTTGTCGTGCTCTTTCTTGCCCTTGGCCGTGCCGATTTCAACTTTCACCTTGCCGTTTGACCAGTACAGCGCCGTGGGCACCACCGTGTAACCCTTGCGGTCCACCGCGGCGTTGAGCATCTCGATCTGGCGCCGGTGCAGCAGCAACTTGCGCGTACGCATGGGGTCCGGCTTGATATGCGTGGACGCGGTGGGCAAGGGCGTGATGGTGGTGCCGAACAAAAAGGCCTCGTTGTCCTTGAGCAAAATGTAGCTGTCGGCGAACTGGATGTGGCCGGCGCGCAGGGCTTTCACTTCCCAGCCTTCCAGGGCCAGGCCGGCTTCCAGGCGATCCTCGATGGCATATTCGTACCTCGCCCGCTTGTTCAGGGCGATGGTTTTGGTTGCCGCCGGCCTGGTGGTTGTGTTTTTTCTGTCGTTCATCATGCGGTACCAAGTTGGCCGGCTATTCTAATGGCCCGGCAGGCCACATGCTATGCTGAAGCCCAAACCCGTTTTCGACTGAAGCCGATTCCATGCAAGTAATCCGTACTGCGCTGGTGCCTTACCCGGCGTTGAACATGTATCAACTGGTGGAGGACGTGCGCAGCTATCCGCAGTTTCTCAGCTGGTGCACGGCCTCACGCCTGATCGACAGCGGGCCGGACTGGCAACTGGCCAGCCTGGACATCGCCATTGCCGGCCTGCGCCAGTCATTCACCACTCGCAACCAGCTGTTGCCCGGCGAAAGCCTGCAAATGGAACTGGTTCAGGGACCTTTCCAGGAGCTTGCGGGTGAATGGCGCTTCCTGCCCCTGGGCGATCGAGGCAGCAAGATCATGCTGCAGCTTGACTTTGATTTCGCTGGTGGGCTGTTGTCATCGGCCTTCCGGCACGGCTTTGCCAACGTGGCTGATCGCCTGGTGAGCGATTTCTGCCAGCGCGCGGAGTCGGTGTATTCGGCGGCTGGCAGTTGAGCTCAGCGGCGTTTACGGGAAGCTCATGACCGACAAGGAAAAACGCAAACCTGAGGATTACGCCGAGCCTTCAACAAGTGAAGGTGAGATCCAGTTCGAAGTGGCCTACGCGCTGCCGCAACGGCAGGTAATTGCCAAGGTAACAGCCGCTGCGGGCACAAGGGCAGCTGAAGCCATTGAGCTTTCAGGCATTCGCCAGTTGTTTCCGGGGATCGAGGAACACCCGGTGGTGGGAATATTCAGCCGCAAGGTGGCGATGGATTACGTGATGAAGCAGGGCGACAGGCTGGAAATCTACCGGCCGCTGCTGGCCGACCCCAAGGAAGTGCGGCGGCGGAAAGCCGAAGAACAAAAGGCCAAAGCCCGGGAAGAACTGGAGCGGCTACGCCGCCATTGATCGCCGGTCAGCCGTCAATATCCGGCGATGTGGTGTCGTCCGGCGCGCGCTGGTTGGTCGCGTTGGCGTCCTTTTCCAGTTTGCGGTCTTCCGCGGTTCGTTCGCCAAGACCCCGGATTTCAGGTTCCAGCGCCTCTTCGCGGCCGGATTCAACCGACAGGGCGTGCGGATCCGCTTTGGGCTTCGCGGCCGATGCGGTGGTGGTTGCAGCGCCGCTGTCACCAAATTCGTTCTCGGCGCCGATGATTTCGCTCAGCAGGTCATCCTCGAATTTCAGGGTCACCGTGCGCTGCACCAGGTCGCCGCCGCGGCGGCTGAAAGTCTGCACGTAGTCCCAGCGCTGTTGCTGGAACGGATCCTGCACTGACGGCGTTCCAAGTACAAACAGCACCTGGCGCTTGTTCATGCCCACGTACAACTCATCCAGGTCTTCCTGTTCCAGGGCATTGCCCTGTTGGATATTCTGCTTGTAGATGAGGTTACAGCCCGTGCTGCCCAGCGCTATGGCGAGGACCAGGAATGAGACCAGTAAGGGTTTTTGGTATGACATGCTGTTCATTGATCGGGTCCCGGCTTTAATGCCGACTTGCGGAGAGGCTGAATGATACAATAATCCGCCTGCAGCCATACAGTGCCGGTCGCAGCAGCCCCAAGCCTCGTTTGATCCAGGCTTTACTCAACAGCAACAGGGCCCACCAGCAATGGAAGTCAGCAACCTCAAACAAGCCGGACTCAAGATCACCCATCCGCGCAAACGCATTTTTGAAGTGCTGGAAGAGCGATCCCACAAGCACATGACCGCCGACGATATCTACCGCGCCTTGATGGAGGCGGGGGAGGATATCGGCCTGGCTACGGTTTACCGGGTGCTGAACCAGTTTGAATCTGCCGGCCTCGTGACCAAGCACAATTTCGAGGGTGGGCAGGCTTATTATGAAATCGATTCGGGCAAGCACCACGACCACATGGTGTGCGTGGAAACGGGCAAGGTGATCGAGTTCGTGAACGAAGAGATCGAACGGCTGCAAAGAAAGATCGCCGAGGCGCATGGTTACGAAATCGAAGACCACAGCCTGGTGATCTACGTCCGGCCGAAGCGCAAGTAGGCTGGCCGTCACGCCGGCCGCCGCGCAGCGCAAGATTCAAGCTTCATTTCAGTAGGGCCCGATGCCGGTAAGGCCTTCCGGTCCTGGACTTGGCCCTTCGGGCTGCCCT
>CBFGWJ010000165.1:0-5491 GCA_965652335.1 uncultured Gammaproteobacteria bacterium
GGCGCGGGATTTCTACCTCAATGCCGGTATGATCCATGCTGAGCGCGATTGCATCTACAAAGCCTGGGATGAAGCGTTTACCGCCCTGCAGCAATCCGCTCCGGGCAACTGACCACGGCGGAACGAACCATGAAAGTCATCTTTTCCGAACAGCAAAAAACGCATTACCCCGATCACTTCCTGTCCTCCGGAGCACGGCAGGCCAACCCCGAGGTGCCGGAGCGGGCGGATCGATTGTTGCAGGCGGCCCTGGATGCGGGGCTGGAACTGCTCGAGCCTGAAGACACAGGGCTTGAACCGCTGGCTGCCGTCCATACACCCGAGTACCTGCAGTTCCTGCAAAACATCTATCGCCGCTGGTGCTATATCGATGGCGCTTCCCCCGAGGTGGTGCCCAACATCCACCCGGATCGCCGCGGTGGCGCCTATCCTGCATCCGCGGTGGGCCAGGCGGGCTACCACATGCTGGATACCGGTTGCCCCATCTCCAGCGACACCTGGGAGAGTGCGCTGGCCAGCGCCCATGCCGCGGTGCAGGGCGCAGCCCTGCTGCTGGACGATGAGCCCGCCGCCTACGCACTGTGCCGTCCGCCCGGGCATCACGCCGGACGGGATTTCGCGTCCGGGTTCTGCTATCTCAACAACAGCGCCATCGCCGCGCAGGAGCTGCTGGCCGAATTCGACCGCGTGGCCATCCTCGACATCGACGTGCATCACGGCAACGGCACCCAGGATATTTTCTATCGCAGGTCCGATGTGCTGACGGTTTCATTGCATGCGGACCCCGCGCGTTTCTACCCGTTTTTCTGGGGTCATGCCGCTGAACGGGGCGAGGGCGAAGGCCTGGGTTACAACCTGAACATTCCGCTGCCGCGAGGCACCGGCGACAAGGCTTACCTGGAGGAACTGGATCGCGCACTGGCCCGCATCGAGGCTTTTGCGCCAGCAGCTGTGGTGGTGGCACTGGGCCTGGATGCGCACGAATCGGATCCCTTCCAGGGCCTGGCAATCAGTACCGCGGGCTTTGGCCGCATCGCCACCCGCATTGCGGCACTGGAATTGCCCACCCTGCTGGTGCAGGAAGGCGGCTACCTCAGTGACGACCTGGGCGACAACCTGCGGTCGTTCCTGGACGGTTTCTCGGCCTGATCAAACCTCGATGGCGCCGCTCGTTGGCGCCGGCCAGTCCAGCGCCTGGTGAATGGACATGGCCCGTTGCAGGCCACGCGCAATCGGCTCGGGAAACGCGGCCGTCCGGCGTGTGTTGAGATCCACGCCCGCCGTGAGGTACTCGATGCAGCAGGCCAGCTGTTCACGGGTGTCATTGACGATGAAGTACATGCCGGTGAAGCGCTTGTCGTTCATGGTGAGCAGGCGGTTGTAGGTGCTGACCCGGTCACCCACATGCACTTCGGCGCGGAAATACAGGTGGTGTTCGAAGTCGAACAGGCCGAAGTTGTGCTGGTTGAGCAGGTCCTCGTTGAAGTCATCCTCCTTGAGGATTTCATAACCACCGAGTTCGTACAGCTTGAGGTAGTACTGCACATTGACATGGCCGTTGCGGTCTTCCCATTCGGGGGGAATCAGCATGCTCAGCTGCACCGGCAGCTGCCGGACCAGTTCCGGTTTCGGGAAAATCGGCCTTTTCATGCCCGTCCGTCCTCAGCTGTTGCGCGGTTACCCGTCAGCTCGGCAGCAATGTCCTCGTTGATCTCCCCGGTCATTTCTTCTTCCTGCAATTCTTCACGCCAGTCCTTCACATTCATCTCGATGGCAAAAAAGCCCAGTATCCACAGCACCTGGTCCCAACCGTACACCCAGTGCCCGTTCCACACCCACCAGGCCGCATGGAAAAACAGCAGCCCGTAAAAGATTTTCGCCGCATAACTCGCCAGCATCAACGGGCCGCCGGTGATATTTCGCTCCTGCAACCAGATGGCCACTTCAATGGAAAACATCACCAACAGCCAGGTGATGGCGTCCTGCAGGTCGATGTAGCGCGAGAGCCATTCATGCCTGAGGCCGGCGCGGTCGGTGATGACGGTGCTCTCCACCGGATAGAACTCGCTGTCGGTGGAAAAGCTTTCGCAATTGCCCCTGCCGATGTCCTGGTAGTTGAGGTTGAAGGTCCAGGACCAGTGCTGGTCCGCCAGCTGGCAGGGTGAATCCACGCCGGCCAGCGGTTGCAGGCCATCCAGCGCCCGCAGGTCGACCGCGCGTGAAACCACGGTGTTGAGGATGAATACGTAGCACACCAGCCGCAACAGCTTGAACCCGCGCTGTAGCCAGGGTGAGTGCCAGTCATAGGGCAGCCAGTAGGTTTCCAGCTCCCACAGGAACAGCAGGCCGAACCAGGCGGCTTCGTCGATGGTGGTGGCAAAGGCGATCACCCAGTCCCGCAGGCTGCCGCCCTGGCGCAGGGTGTGCTGCGCCATGTTCCATTCATCCCAGGCGTAGTACGCCCAGTTGAGCAGCAGCAGCGCGTACACAGTCCACTTGATGAGTTGCGCCGGGTGATAGCGGCGCAGGACCTGCATCACGCCAAAGGTTGCCTGTTCAGGGGGCATCGGCTTCGGCCAGCGCCTTGCGCAACAAGGTGCTCTGGCCGCCCAACGCATTCTCGGTCAACTCCAGCAGCGCCTGGCCGGTGATGTCGCCGGCATTCACCATCTCCTGCACCAGGTCGTCCAGGCTGGCGCTCTCGCTCTGCTGCAGCTCCTGTTGCAGGTTCCACAGCAACAGCACCGCGCGGGCGGTATTGGCGCCGCTGGAGGGCGACTTCAGGCGACCCTTCCTGCGTTTGACCCAGTCCGCCAGGGTTTTCATGGCATCATCGTAGCGCTTCTGGCTGATTCCGCCGCTGCGGCGAAGGATTTCAAGGCTGTAGTATTCCGCCAGGCCCTCGATCAGCCAGTCATCCCGATGCGTTGCGGAACCCGTGGCCACATGCACCAGTTCATGCAGCGGCGCTGAAGTGCCGTTGCCACTGATCAAGGGCCGGTCGTTATGCAGGTACAGCGAGGCCGGGCCGGACAAACCGCCGCGCCACATGTCATCGCTGGCGCCGACGATCAGCAGGCGGTCCGGGAAGTTGGAAAATACTTTCAGCAGCCGCGGCAGGGTCCAGCGCAGGAATGCCAGGGTATCCAGCCGTCGCATGCCCTGCTCAGTGGGCCCGGCCACCGCCACCCGGCGGCCACGGATCACATCGCGCCGCACGCCCAGCTTGCCGGCCGCCAGCCAGCCGGTGGGGCGGTCGAAATTGCGCCCTTCATTGCTGATTTCCAGCTTGCCGTTTACCGGGCCGTAACGGCTTTCGAAACGCCAGCCGTCCGGGCCGTGCAGGCTGAATGAAGAGCGGGATGCTGCGCCAATGAGGCTGCGCACGCGTGCCGCCGGAAAAAGGTCGTCGAGGCGCAACACCGCCCAGTTATCCGTCATGCGGGCATCATGAGCATCGCCTTTGCGGTGATTCACTTTGGCCCGGAACTCCAGCGTCCCGCCTGTCGCGGGAACGGTCCACAGCAAGCGGCCCTGCCGGTGCTCGAATGCTCCGTCGCCGCTGAATTCACTGTAGCGGCTAGCTGGCGCCGCCAAATCGATCAGCCGGATCAGCGACTCGGGCTGGCTAATCGTGATGCGGATGGCGGCGCTGTCGGTGGCCGGGTCGAACCGCGCTTCAAAGTGGGTGTCGTAAAACCGGGTTTCCTGGTTATCCTGCGCCCATGCCGGAACCGGGAGAAGCAGTACCAGCAGGGAACAAAACAGGATACGGCCTGGCAAACGCAAACAAAAATTCAATAGCTGCTCCACAGTCGATAAACTAGTCTCCAATTTCATATACTGAGTGCTTATGAACACCGCTGCAAGTGCAAGTCTCGCCGCTTTCGGGAACTTCGAACTGGAACAGGAAGCCCGCCGCCTGCTGGCTTCGCTGATGCACGTCGAATGCGTCACCGGGCGCAAATGGAACCTCGACAACTGCCGGGAAATCGCGCCGTTGACGCTGGAAATCAACCGGCTCAAGAAGGAAAAAAATGCCGTGATCCTGGCGCACTCCTATGTCGAGCCGGAGATCATTTACGGGGTAGGCGATTTCAAGGGTGATTCCTATTATTTGTCAGACCGGGCGCGCGAATCCAAAGCCGAAGTCATCGTGTTTGCCGGCGTGGTGTTCATGGGCGAAACGGCCAAGATTCTCTGCCCGGGCGCGGAAGTGCTGGTGCCGGACCGGGGTTCGGGCTGCTCACTGGCCGATTCCATCACCGGCGAGGATGTGCGCCGGCTCAAGGCGCTTTACCCGGACGCCGCCGTGGTTTGCTACATCAACAGCACGGCTGAGGTGAAGGCCGAGAGCGACGTGTGTGTTACCTCAGGCAATGTTTACGATATCGTTGCCGCGCTGCCGGAGCGCCGCATCGTGTTCGTGCCCGACCGGCTGATGGCGGACAACCTGCGGCGCGAGCTGTCGCGCCGCGGCAGTGACAAGGAAATCATCTCCTCGGATGGCACCTGCATGGTGCATGAGGAGTTCACGCCCCAGCAGATTCGCGAGGCCCGCGAACAGTTTCCCGGCCTGAAAGTGGTGGCTCATCCGGAGTGTACCGAGGAAGTCGCCGGCCTGGCGGATTACGTCGGCAGCACCAGCGGCATGATGAAATTCGTTCGCAACAGCAACGCGCCCTATTACCTGATGCTCACCGAGTGCGGGCTGGTGGGCCGGTTGGCGGTTGAGGATCCGGAAAAGTCGTTCATCGGCGGTTGCCGACTGTGCCCCTACATGAAAAAGAATTCATTGCAGAAAATCCTCGAAGCCCTGAAAAACCCCCGGCCCGAACAGCGCATCGAACTGGATGAGGAACTGCGCCAGCGCGCCGCCCGTTGCATCGACCGGATGTTTGAACTTGCTCCCGTCAACTGAAGCGCTGATCAGCCTGGCCCTGCAGGAAGACCTCGCCTTTGGCGACCTGACCAGCATGGCCATTTTCCCGCCGGCGCACCGGTCGCAGGCCCGCATCGTGGCGCGCCAGCCGCTGGTGTTGTGCGGGGTGGAAACCGCTGCCCGTGTGTTTGAACGCATCGACCCGGAACTGCAAATCCAGCGCATGGCCGCGGACGGCCAGTTGCTGAAGAAAGGCGATACCGTGTTGCAGGTCGAAGGCTCAACCATCTCCCTGCTCAGCGGCGAACGCACGGCGCTGAACTTCCTGCAACGCCTGTGTGGCATCGCCACCTGGTCGCGGCGTTTTGCCGATGTGGCCAGCGCTCACTCATCCACCATCCGCATCGCCGATACGCGCAAGACCACGCCCGGCTGGCGTGCGCTGGAGAAGTACGCCGTGCGGTGTGGCGGCTGCTCCAATCACCGCCTGTCCCTGGGCGAGCACGTGATGATCAAGGACAACCACGTGGCGGCGGCCGGCTCGATTCGCAAGGCGGTAAACGCGGCCCGTGCCGCGGCGCCGCACCTCAGCCGCATCGAAGTCGAGGC
>CBFGWJ010000166.1:0-5457 GCA_965652335.1 uncultured Gammaproteobacteria bacterium
CGGCCCATGACAATGGGCTTGCCCATGGTGACTGATTTGAAATGCTGCAACTCGCCGGGCAGATGCCAGGGCATTCGGCCATCCAGGCCGATGGCCCGGTTACGGGCCATGGCGGCTACCAGGGTGATCCGCTGGCGGGAATCAGCCATCTGCATCTGCCGCCGCAATCACACCGCGATGGGTGCGCGGATCGGCGGATGGCACTGGTAATCGCGCAGTTCGAAATCCTCGAAGCGGAACGCGAACAGGTCGCGCACCTCCGGGTTCAGGTGCATTCGCGGCAGCGGATAGGGTTCACGCGACAGCTGCTCATGCACCTGGTCCAGGTGGTTCGAGTAAATGTGCGCATCACCCAGGGTCAGGACAAAATCGCCGGGTTCGAAATCGCATACCTGGGCGATCATCAGTGTGAGCAGCGAATAGGAAGCGATATTGAATGGCAAGCCCAGAAACACATCGGCGCTGCGCTGGTACAGCTGGCAGCTCAGTTTGCCGCCCGCCACGTAAAACTGGAACAAGGTGTGGCACGGCGGCAGCGCCTGCAGTCCGGCGGCAGCGTTGGCCCTGGGGCTGATGCTTTCATCGGGCAGCACCCCCGGGTTCCATGCCGAAACGATGTGCCTGCGTGAGTCGGGGTTGTGCCTGAGGTCATCCAGCAGGTTGCTGATCTGGTCAATATGACGGCCATCAGCGGTGATCCAGTCGCGCCACTGCGCGCCGTAGACCGGGCCCAGTTCACCCTCATCGGTGGCCCATTCGTCCCAGATGGTCACGCCGTTCTCGCGCAGGAACGCGATGTTGGTTTCGCCACGCAAAAACCACAGCAGTTCAATGATGATGGAACGCAAGTGCAGTTTCTTGGTGGTGACGGCGGGGAAACCCTGGCTGAGGTCAAAACGCAACTGGTAACCAAACAGGCTGATGGTGCCGGTGCCGGTGCGGTCGGACTTGCGGTGACCGCGCTCCAGGATGTCCCTGAGCAGCTGGTGGTAGTTTTGCATGCAGTTCCCTTTCAGTAAGCGTTGCTTGCTTTGCGGTATGCCCAGGCCAGCATAACCAAGCCCGCCAACACCATGGGCAGCGACAATACCATACCCATGGTGAGCCAGTCGCCGAGCAGGTAACCGATGTGGCTGTCGGGTTCACGGAAAAATTCAGCGACAAAACGGAATACGCCGTAACCGCACAGGAACAGGCCGGATACCGCTGCCTGCGGGCGCTGCCGGCGGGAGTAGAGCAGCAGGATGATCGCCAGCAGCAGGCCCTCCATGAATGCCTGGTACAGCTGGCTGGGGTGGCGGGCGAAGGCATCCAGTGATCCACTGGCCCATGCGGCCCACAAATCGGCGGATTGCCACCCGCCCGGTTCGATGGAATTGGCGAAAATCATGGCCCAGGGGTGGTCACTCAGGCGGCCCCACAGTTCGCCGCCGATGAAATTGCCCAGCCGTCCAAGGCCGAGCCCCACCGGCACCAGCGGCGCCACGAAATCGGCCACCTGCCAGAAGCTGCGGCCGGTGCGGTGCGCAAACCAGGCCATCGCCAGAATCACGCCCAACAGGCCGCCATGGAATGACATGCCGCCATCGGTCAGCTTGAACAGGAACAAAGGGTTTTGCAGGAAGCTGTCCAGGCCATAAAACATTACGTAGCCGAGGCGGCCACCAATGACCACACCCAACATGCCGTAAAACAGGAAATCGCCGACTTCCTGGGGGTTCCAGCCGGCCCATGTACGGCGTTTGGCCAGCCAGCTGCCGGCGCTCCAGAAAAAAACGAAAGCCAGCAGGTACATGATGCCGTACCAGTGCACGCGCAGTGGCCCCAGCGAAAAAGCCACCGGATCGATGGCAACGAACAGGAACTGGGAAGCGGTTTCGGTATTACTCAAAATAAGACCTGCGGGTTGGCACGATGGGCCGGCACGAGCCGCTGGCGACACCAGCCGGAATTCCGGCAATGGGCCCGTGAATGGGGTTGCCGGGTGTGAAACACGTTACAATGACCACCCGTCGGAGAATATGCCAGCCTCACCGCGGCTGGCAAGCAGTCGATCACAAAAAGACCAGGCCAGGGATAAAAACCAACACGATGCTGGAGTTCACGCTACCCAACATGCACGCGCTGGCCGTGATGATACTCATCTTCGTGGCGCTGATCCTGTTTGCGCGCGACAACATCCCGCTGGAAACCACCAGCCTGATCGTGCTGGTGATACTGGCAGTGGGCTTTACCCTGTTTCCTTACGAAGCCGACGGCGAAGTGCTGGCCCCCAGCGAATTCTTCCTGGGTTTCGGCCACAAGGCGCTGGTGGCGGTATGCGCTTTGATGATCGTCGGTGAAGGGCTGATCCGCACCGGCGCGCTGGAACCGGTGGGCCGTTTCCTGGCCAGGGTCTGGCGCAAAGGCCCGATGCTTTCGCTGCTGTTCACCATTGTTATCACGGCCTTTCTCAGCGCCTTCATCAATAACACACCGATTGTCGTACTGATGCTGCCGATCCTGGTGGGTATCGGGATTCGCGCCGGCGTGTCGCCCACCGGCACGCTCATACCGATGGGGTTTGCCAGCATCCTGGGTGGCATGGCCACCACCATCGGCACCTCCACCAACCTGCTGGTGGTGAACGTGGCAGCCGACATGGGCATGGGCGAATTCAACATGTTTGATTTCATCGGTCCGGCATCCATCGGCGCCGCCTTTGCCATCACCTACCTGTGGCTGATAGCGCCACGCATGATGCCCGCGCGTGTCGCACCCATGCAGGACAGCCAGTCGCGGGTTTACAACGCACAGATCCGCCTGGACGCGACCAGCCCGGCAGTGGGCGGCACACTGGCTGAAGCGATCACGCGTACCGATGACAACATGCGGGTCGACAGCATCCAGCGCGGCAAGGGCGCTTTCATCAATCCCCTGCCGGATGTGGTGCTGGCCGCGGGAGACCGCATCAACACCAGCGACTCGCAGTCCAACCTGCGTGAGTTCGCCCGTGCCCTGGGCGGCAAACTCTATTCCGGCGACCATGTGGTGGATTCCGCACACCCGCTCAGCCTGGGCGGCGAGCAACTGGCGGAACTGGTCATAACACCGGGTTCGCGGCTGGAAAACATGCGCGTTGGCGATGCCCAGTTCCTGACCCGGTACAGCGTCCGCCTGCTGGCGCTGCACCGCAATGAACAGTCACAGGAACGCAAGTCGCCCGGGCTGGACGACATCCTGCTCAAGGCCGGGGATGTGCTGCTGGTGCAGTCTTCCCTGCAACATTTCGAAGAACTGAAAGAAAATTCGGATTTCCTCATTCTGGATGGCAGCGTGCGGCTGCCGACCACGCGCAAGGCGCCCATTGCCCTGCTGACCATCGTCGGCGTGGTGGCCCTGGCGGCTTCCGACATCATGCCCATTGAAATCTCCGCCGTGCTCGGCTGCCTGGTGCTCATCCTCAGCGGTTGCCTGCGCTGGAAGGACGCCCTCAACGCGCTCAGCGGACAGGTCATCCTGATCATCGTATCCTCGCTGGCCATGGGCGCAGCCCTGCTCAAGACCGGCGCCGCCGACTATCTCGCGCAGTTGTTCGTATACATCACTTTCGGCGCACCGCCTTCAGTGGTTTTGGGAGGATTGATGCTCATGATGGGCATACTCACCAACGTCGTGTCCAACAATGCCGCCGCCGTCATTGGCACGCCGATTGCCATCGGCATCGCGCAGCGCATCGGCATGCCGCTGGAACCCTTCGTCCTGGCAGTGCTGTTCGGCGCCAATCTCAGTTTTGTAACACCCATGGCTTACCAGACCAACCTGCTGATCATGAACGCGGGTGGCTACAAGTTTGGTGACTTTGTCCGGGTGGGCCTGCCTCTCGCGCTGGGCCTGTGGCTGGTTCTGACCACGGTGCTGGTGGTTGCCTACGGGTTGTGACCCGGCATGCGCCGGAATTCGTGGCGTGCTTCGAATCAGCGCCGGGTCAGGAGGCCAGTGGTAACTTGCCAGCGGCTTCACCCAGGTTGTCGCGTGACCATTGCGCCCGCTGCGCCGGGCTCTCCACTACGCCATCCAATTCCGCCATGTGCGCATCTACGGCATCCAGGCGGTGACGCAGGCCGCGGCGGTTGGCGATCTGGATATTCAGGCCGGGGCGCGCATTGAGTTCCAGGATCAGGGGCCCGAGGTCGCGGTCGAGCACGATATCGGCACCGAGGTAGCCGAGGTGAACAGCTTCGTAGCAGCGCGCCGACATGTCGAGTATCCGGTTCCAGCCGGGCACGTGGAAACCCGCAATCGCCGAACCGGTATCAGGGTGATGCGAAACCGCGCTGTTGCCCGATACCCCGCCCATGGTGATGCCGGTACCGAGGTCTATGCCCACTCCAATGGCGCCCTGGTGCAGGTTGGCCTTGCCGTGTGAGCGGCGCGTCGGCAATCGCGACATGGCCATCACCGGATATCCACGGAACACGATGACGCGAATGTCCGGTACGCCGTGGTAGGTCAGGCGGCTGAAGGTCGGGTCGAAATGCACCAGTGATTCGATCATGGCCGCATCCGGCTGTCCACCCAGCGAATAAATGCCGCCAATCACGTTGGTAATGTGGTGTTCGAGGGTGTCATGGTCGACCATGCGCTCATCGGCGTCGATAAAATAATCGCCCTGGCGGCCGACGATCACCAGGATGCCATCGCCACCGCTGCCATTGGCCGGCTTGATGACAAACTCCTTACGGTCTCCCAGCATCTCGTCCAGGTCAGCGACTTCATGCATTTCACGCAACACCCCAATCAGCTCCGGCACCGGCAGGTTCTCCCGCAGCATGCGTTCCTTGCAGAGAATCTTGTCGTCAACCAGAGGGTAATACTTGCGCTGGTTGTAGTTGAAAATATAGTCGCCGTTGCGGGCGTTCAGGCCCAGCACACCGGCTTTTTTCAACTGGAGTATGCGGCCGATCACTCGGGTGCCTTCTGCTCAGCCTGCTGCCCTGGCTGTTGCCGGGCCACCAGCGGTTTGAAGCGGCGCAACTCCGTCAGTCGGAAGCCAGTGTACCGGCCCAGCGCAATGATGAGGCCCAGCACCAGCAGGTTCAGTTCCGGAAAGACCGTCACCCAGTAGGCAAAGAGGTCCACCGACATCATCAGGTAAGCCAGCGCTGCCATGAACAGGCTGCCAATGCCTTCCTTGATGGAAGTGTAAGCGCCCCGCTCTTCCCAGATGACCGACATGCGTTCGATCACCATGGAAACAATGATCATGGGGAACAGCGAAACCGACAATCCGGTTTCATAACCAAACTGGTTGCTGATGATGCTGATGGCGGTCATCAGCAGCACCACGATGGTTACCACCGCGGCCAGGCGTGGCACCAGCAGCAGGCGCAGGCGTTCCAGGTAGAAGCGGAAGAACAGGCCCAGTGAAACAATCAGCACAAACAGGCCGATGCCCTTGAGCAACTCGGTTTCGCG
>CBFGWJ010000167.1:0-5444 GCA_965652335.1 uncultured Gammaproteobacteria bacterium
GCTTTGGCGCCCCCACCGTCACCAAGGACGGCGTATCGGTTGCCAAGGAAATCGAGCTGGAAGACAAGTTCGAGAACATGGGCGCGCAGATGGTCAAGGAAGTGGCTTCCAAGACTTCTGATATCGCCGGCGACGGCACCACCACCGCCACTGTACTGGCCCAGGCCATCCTGAAAGAAGGCCTGAAAGCCGTAGCGGCTGGAATGAACCCGATGGACCTGAAGCGCGGTATCGACAAGGCCGTAATTGAAGCGGTTGCCGCCCTGAAAGCCCAGTCCACCCCCTGCACCGACAACAGCGCCATCGCTCAGGTTGGCACCATTTCCGCCAACTCGGACGATGAAATCGGCAAGATCATTGCCGAGGCCATGGAAAAAGTCGGCAAGGAAGGCGTCATCACCGTTGAAGACGGCTCCGGCCTGGCCAACGAACTGGACGTGGTGGAAGGCATGCAGTTCGACCGCGGTTACCTGTCGCCCTACTTCATCAACGACCAGCAGAGCATGAGCGTTGAGCTGGAACAGCCCTACATCCTGCTGTACGACAAGAAGATCAGCAATGTACGTGACATGCTGCCGGTGCTGGAAGGCGTGGCCAAATCAGGCCGCAGCCTGCTGATCATCGCTGAAGACGTGGAAGGCGAAGCCCTGGCAACCCTGGTGGTCAACACCATCCGCGGCATTGTCAAGGTTGCGGCCGTCAAGGCTCCTGGCTTCGGCGACCGCCGTAAAGCCATGCTGGAAGACATCGCCGTACTGTCCGGTGGCACCGTGATTTCCGAAGAAGTGGGCCTGAGCCTGGAGAAGGCCACCCTGGACAACCTGGGTTCGGCCAAGAAGGTCAGCATCACCAAGGAAAACACCACCATCATCGATGGCGCCGGCGATCACAAACAGATCGAAGGCCGCGTCAAGCAGATCCGCGCCCAGATCGAAGAGTCTTCTTCCGATTACGACCGTGAGAAACTGCAGGAGCGCGTTGCCAAGTTGGCGGGCGGTGTTGCCGTTATCAAGGTTGGCGCAGCCACCGAAGTGGAAATGAAAGAGAAGAAAGCCCGCGTTGAAGACGCCCTGCACGCCACCCGTGCAGCCGTTGAAGAAGGCGTGGTTCCCGGCGGCGGCGTAGCCCTGGTACGCGCGGTAGCCAAGCTGGAGAAGCTGAAAGGCGCCAACGAAGACCAGAACGTCGGTATCGCCATCGCGCGTCGCGCCATGACCGAACCGCTGCGCCAGATCGTCACCAACGCCGGTGAAGAGGCTTCCGTGATCCTCAACAAGGTCTCCGAAGGCAAAGGTAACTTCGGTTACAACGCTGCTACCGGCGAGTTTGTCGACATGATCAAGGACGGCATCCTGGACCCCACCAAGGTGGTACGTTCAGCGCTGCAGCACGCCGCTTCCATCGCCGGCCTGATGATCACCACCGAAGCCATGGTGGCCGAGGCTCCGAAGGAAGAGTCTCATTCTCATGGCGGCCCGGATATGGGTGGCATGGGTGGAATGGGCGGCATGATGTAAAACCCTTTCGGGCGTCATTCCGGAACCGGACGAATCGTTCCCTCTCACCGTCATTCCGGCGAAAGCCGGAATCCGATTCCACGACGGCAATGATGAGAACATGGACCCCGGCTCGGAGGCCGGGGTGACGTCAGGAAAAGTGAGCAATGGAAAACCCCGCTTCGGCGGGGTTTTTCTTTTCCGGGGCCGTCATTCCTGCGTTCTGTTGGGCTAAAGTACGCCGATGCCTGTGACTGACCCTCATCCTGGAACTGCCTCCCGGCGGGAGTTACGGCCCATCCGGCTGGCCATCATCGGCTGCGGCGCCATCGTTGAGAAAGTCCGCCTGCCGGCGCTGCGTGAGTGTGGTGAATTCGAAGTGGTCGCACTGGTTGACCCCAACAGCGATCGGGCCGTGGCGCTGGTCGATGATTCCGGTAGGCCCGCCATTCACACGGATATCTCCCGGCTTCCGGACGGAATCGAAGCGGCCCTGGTTGCAACCCCCAACCACCTGCATGCCGCCCAGGCCATCCAGCTGCTCGAGCGCGGCATTCATGTGTGCGTTGAGAAGCCGCTGGCGCCGCATGCCGAGGACTGCCGGCGCATGATCGAGGCGGCCCGAGCGCAGGGCTGCGTGCTGATGACTGTACTCGACCGCCGCTACCGTCCGCAGTACCTGCAGGTCCGCCGGTTGATCACATCCGGTGCACTGGGCGCGGTACAAACAGTCACGATTCGGGAAGGAGCCGTGCACAACTGGCCCAGTGTTTCCGGTTTCTACACCAATCTCGGCGCTGCCGGTGGCGGCGTGCTGCTGGATGCCGGCATCCATGCGCTGGACCAGTTGCTCTGGTGGTTCGGAGAGCCAGCCAGCTGCCGTTATGCCGACGATGCCTGCGGCGGGCCTGAAGCAGAGTGCCGGCTGGAACTCGGCTTTCCCAATGGAACATCCGCGCAGCTGGAATTCAGCCGCCTGCGCGATCTCGGGGCGATGACCGGGATTGTGTCCGAAGCCGGCACGCTGCGATTTTCACCCTGGTCACCCAAAATTGAGTACTCGCCCGCTCCGGGCTGGCCGGAAGGCTGGCCCGAGGGTTTGCCAAACGGCATTACTGATTCGGGACAAGCAGGCGCGGAAGGCGCCGTGAGCCTGTGGCGCGACTTTGCCATGGCCATCCGCAAGGGCTCGCCACCTGTTGCTGCTGCTGAGGACGGACTGAAAGCCACGCGCCTGATCGAGCGCTGCTACGGCACGCGCAAGCCGCTGGCCCGGCCCTGGCGTGACACGCCGCCTGCCGTCATTCACAGCAGCAATTCCAAGGGGTTGGGTGTGTTGCGAAGTCGTCGCGTGCTGGTCACGGGTGGCAGCGGCTTCCTCGGTGGCCGCATCGTGGAAAAGCTGCGGCTGCAGCATGGCGCTGAAGTACACGTGCTTTCGCGGATTCCGTCGCGAGGCACACGTGTTGCGCGCACGGGCGCGCGCGTGTTTTCGGGCGACATATCAGATGTCGCCGCGGTTCGCGCCGCCGCCGAGGGCTGCGACTTGATCATTCATTGCGCGCGCGACGATTCAGCCGATGAGAGCGAACGCCTGCAGAGAACCCTCAGCGGCACCGGCCATGTGATCGATGCAGCCCTGGAGAATGGTGTCGACCGGCTGGTGCATGTGAGCTCCATGGTGGTGTATGAACGACCGCATGGGAACACGCTGGAGGAATCGTGCCCGCGCTGGAGTGGCCAGTCCATTTATCAACGCCTGAAGTGTGCGTCCGAACAGATGGTGCTGGACGCCATCGCGCGCGACGGACTGCGTGCGGCCATTGTGCAGCCCACCATCATTTACGGGCCGCATGGCGGCTGGTGGACGCGCGGCCAGCTGCAACGGCTGGGCAAGCGCCGGCTGGTGCTGCCGGCCGAGATGGGCACGCTGTCAGGCGGGGTTTGCAACCTCGTGTATGTCGACGATGCCGCCGATGCGGTGCTGCTCGCAGCAATGGCGGATGCGGCCATGGGGGAGTCGTTCCTGGTTTCAGGCTCAAAGCCCGTGACCTGGGTGGACTTCTACCGGGCGCTGGACCAGGTGAAAGGTGGTCCGGCTGCGGTCGAAACCCTGCCGCTCGAGCTACTGCTGGAAAAACGTTCCAGCGACGCAGCCCGAACGGACAGGGCCATCGAATATCCCGATGACCATTTTCTCGCTGAACTGCGCTTTCCAGCCACCGTGGATATCACCAAAGCTCGATCTGCTCTGGGTTACCAGCCATCCTTTGATCTCGCGGCCGGCATGGAGATTACCCGCCAGTGGGCGCAATGGGCCGGGATTGTATCGGGCTGACCGGGAGCTGCAAGTTCACAGGTCCCGCGCCTGGAAGCGCTGGCGTTTGTGGATACCGCCGGATCATTCCCGAGATTTCCTGCCTGTTCCGGGGCCACTGAATCCGCTCCGCGGATTCTACAAATCCTCAAACCCATCCCGAATCAGGAAGTCGGCCGGCACGGATTCCACTTCAACCGGATTCTGCGAGCCATCCGGGCTGCCATTGCCGTCCGGGTCGAGTTCCAGTTTCAGCGCATTCACCGGAGGCGCCAGGTCGATGGTGGCCCTGGAGCCGTGACCGATCGCAGTAGGACTGAAGGGTATGCGCTGCTTGTCACTTGCGCCAAACTTCAGCAGATCCAGGATGAACTCACCATTGGGACCGGGGTTAACACCCTCCAGCTCCAGTGTGTAGTCCTTGCCCTGGGCGTCGATGAAGATCACCAGCTTTTTCTGGTTTCCGAACGGAATGACCAGTGCACGGTAGTCCGGGTCCACAAACGTGTTCAGCCCGTCGGCGCCGATCTGGATCAAATTGCCCTGGCCATCATCCAGCAGCACGGAAACGGGTGAGCTCACCCACAGCTGCCACAGGAACTCGAGGCCCTGCATTTCCGGGTTGTAGCCCAGAATTCGCTCGATCAGCCGGTCCTTCTCCTCGGCCCATGCCAGGCCGTCGTTGAGCACATCGTAGTAGAACTGGCTTAGCACGTTCTTGGCGCACGCCTGCGCAGCGTCAACCGGAATGGGCAGGTCGGAGCGCAGGCTGATGTCAGTGTAGAGACGAATCGCAGCGTCCGCCGCATGGAAGTACTCACCGGAACTGAGCAGTGTGGCGACTTCGCAATGCCGCGATGCAATCGGTGCCAGGGTTGCGGGCGGTACCCAGTCAGTCACGTCCAGCCCGCAGTTCAGCGCCGCATTGCAGGCCTGGATTTCCAGCAAGGGGCCCGACACAGGATAGTTCTCGATGACACAATCCACCTCATCCCCGTGTTCGAGGTCTGCATACGAACAGTTGACCGCGCTGAAGCTGCCGTCGTTGTAGGACACCCCATAACCGGCCGGCACCGTTTCGGTGATGTTGCAGTCGAGTTCGCCGCTGTCGAAGTCATCCACGACGAATACGACGCTTCCACCATGTGACAGAAAGATGTTCTGTGAAACCGGAAGACCGGTATTGCAATCAAGCTCGACGTCAACCGGGGTCGGATTGAAATCTGAAAACGTTTTGCTGACATTGAATTTCGCCGTGCTGGGCGAGTTGGTGATCAGGCAGTTATGCATGGCACCGTCACCAACGGAGGTGTAGCTGCAATTGACAGTGCTGGGCGTGCCGTCGTTGTAGCTGGCTTTGTACCCGTCAGGCACTACCTCGGTGATGTTGCAGCTCAGCGTGCCGGCCGCAAACGACGTTATCACGAAGTCGATAAATGCCCCATCGGCAACCATGGCGAAGGCATCCAGAGGAAGACCGGTGTTGCACTGGATATCCACCCGTACCGAGGTGGGGTTCGAGTCGGTGAAGTCCATGCTGGCGCGAAAGGTTGCCGTTGCTGGGTGCGCAGCCAGCGGCATGGACAACAGGAACACAGCTATCAGCCCGGCTGGAAGGATGGGTGACTGGA
>CBFGWJ010000168.1:0-5427 GCA_965652335.1 uncultured Gammaproteobacteria bacterium
GGCAGGGTTTCCAGGATGTGCATCAGTGTTTTCCAGGCATGGCTGCCCGGGTGCAATTTGAGCTGCGCCACCACCTGTTTTACGCGGCCCCGCACCAGCGGGGTTTCGCGTACGCTCAGGGCATAAGCGCTGGAAGTGAACAAGCCCAGTATGCGCCGCTCGCCGATGATGTTGCCGCGTTTGTCGTAACGCAGCACTCCGATGTAATCCATGTATCCGACGCGGTGCACCGTGGACCGGGAATTGGTTTTGGTGATGATCAGCGGCCGGTTGGCGCTGGTGGTGCGGGCTTTCTCCGCCAGGGTGCTCAGCGGCCGTGCCATCACGGTGGATTCATCCTCTTCAAGAATCCCGAACCCACTGCCCGGAACGATATGCAGCTCATACTGCTTGCCGGATTTCACCACATCGTAGTCGCGCGCACCGAGGAAAATGAAATGGTTGTCGACCAGCCAGTGCATGAACTCCTGGCATTCCTCCATCACTTCCCGGTCTGCCTGTGGCGCCCACTTCGGCATGTCTTCACTGGTAGTCCGCGCCAGGCTGACCATCGCCCGCCAGTCGCGTACGGCCAACTCCACATCCTGGATGGTGGCTTTGAGCTGGTGCCGGATCTTGCGCAGTGTGTCCAGTGAGCTGATGTGGTTGATCTGGATCTGCATCACTGACTCGGCCGTGGCGGTCTTGTCATCACGGTCGGAAACCGCCAGCAGGTTGCCGGTCCTGCCGCGGCGCACCTTGAGCACCGGGTGGACGATCAGGTTGATGTCATGGCCCATTTCCGCCAGTGCCAGGGTGGCGCTGTCCACCAGGAATGGCTTGTCATCGTTGACCATTTCGACGATGGTGTATTTGCTTTCCCAACCGTCCTTGGAAAGGCTGGGGTTATACACCCTCAGCAGCGATTCACCCGGCTGCCGGCGGGCCATGAACTTGAGCTGGGATGCCAGCATGGCAGCCAACACCTCGACATTCTGGCTGGCCAGTTCCGCCAGCGGCACGCGACGGAAGTAACCCGCGACATAACTTTGGCCAAGCTCGGCATTCTTCTGGCTGAGCCGGCTGACCAGCGCGGTACTGACCTGCTCCAGCAACTCCTTCTTGGCCTTGTCGGTATTCCTGTTCATGGACGGTGGGGCTCCTTACCGGAGCCCGGTTTCCAGCCGGCTGATCACCATGCGCTGGATCTCACTGGTGCCTTCATAGATTTCCGTGATCTTGGCGTCGCGGAAATACCGCTCCAGCGGCATTTCCTTGCTGAAGCCCATGCCGCCGTGAATCTGTACCGCCTGGTGGCTGATCCACATCGCCGCTTCCGAGGCATACAGCTTGGCCATGCTGCCTTCCAGCGTATAGCGCGCGCCGGTCTTCAACGACTGCTGCTTGGCCCAGGCAGCCTTCAGCGTCAGGAGACGGGCGGCTTCGAGCCGCACCTTCATGTCGGCAATCTTGGCCTGCAGCATCTGGAAACTGCCGATGGCCTGGCCGAAAGCCTTGCGTTCCTGCACCCAGGCAACGCTGGCTTCATAGGCTGCCCGGGCGATTCCGACCGACTGCGCGGCAATACCGATGCGGCCCGCATCGAGCACGCCCATGGCCATGGCGAAGCCCTGCCCTTCCTGGCCCAGCAGGTTTTCAGCCGGGCAGCGGTAATCCTCGAATTCGATTTCACAGGTGGCGGAGGCGCGAATGCCGAGCTTGGGCTCGACCTTGCCGCGCACGAATCCGTCCAGTTTCGTATCGATCAGGAAGGCGGATATGCCCTTGCTGCCCTTGGACGGGTCGGTGACGGCAAACAACACCACGTAATCGGCCACCGGCCCGGAGGTGATCCAGGACTTCTTGCCGTTGATCGTGTAGTAAGAGCCGTCGGCGGATTTTTGCGCCCGGGTGCGCATGTTGGCGGAATCCGATCCTGACTGGGGCTCGGTCAGCGCGTAGGCACCGACCGCTTCGCCCGCCGCCACCGGCCGCAGGAACCTGTGCTTCTGTTCTTCCGTGCCATGCTTGAGAATGCCGTGGGAATACAGCGAGTTGTTGACGGACATGATGGTGCCGTGGGCGGCATCGGCCGCACTGATTTCAATCAGCGCCACTACATAGCCGATGGTATCCAGGCCGGCGCCGCCGTATTCATCGGGAGTTTCAACCCCCATCAGCCCCAACTCGCCCATCTGGCTGATGGTGGCGCTTGGAAACTCTCCCCTGGCATCAAATTCCGCGGCAATGGGGGCGATCTGTTCACGGGCAAAATCACGCGCGGCCGCCTGGATCATGGATTGTTCTTCGGTCAATTCAAAATGCATGGAAGCTGTCCTGGGCAAATAGCGATTGGATTGGGGTTGGCTGGCAATTATACGGTTTACTGCCCGCAATTGCCTCGCTTTGGGCAGCTGCCCGCGGAAACAATCCGGCCTTGCTATTGACCTGCTCCATGCCAGTCGTTAGTCTCTATATATCTTTGAATCAAGATAGAGAGATATATGGCTGCCAAAGCCACTGCAGTGCTGGATTTACAGAGCGCTTCGCAACATTGCCGCTTGCTGGCCGACTCTACACGCCTGCGGCTGTTGCTGATCCTGGAACAGGAGGAGCTAAGCGTGGCCGAACTGGCCGCCATCCTGCAACTGGCACAGCCGCGAGTATCCACCCACCTTGCCAAACTCAAGGAAGCAGGCCTGGTGGCCGACCGGCGGGAGGGTGTTTCCGTCTACTACCGGATGGCCACCGCCAACCATGACAGCGGTCTTGAAGCGCTCTGGTCCGTATTGAGACAAAGCCGCGAAGACCCTCTGGTACAACAGGACCTGGATCGCATCTCCCAGGTCATCCGTTCCCGCAGCGGCGCCACCTGGGCCGACAGCGTGGCCGGCGACATGGACCGGCACTACTCACCCGGGCGAACCTGGGAAGCCACGTCGCGCGCACTGGTCAACCTGCTGGAGCCCGGTGATGTCCTGGATATCGCATCGGGTGATGGCGTGATGGCCGAACTGCTGGCGCCTCACGCCAGCAAGGTGGTGTGCATCGACATCAGTGAAAAAGTGGTGGAAGCCGGCCGCCAGCGGCTGGCCAGCAGCAGCAACGTGGAATTCCTTACCGGCGACATGCACCAGCTGCCGTTTGACGACCAGCAGTTCGACACCGTGCTGCTGATGCATGCGCTGACCTACACCGAGAAGCCGGAACGGGTTCTGGCTGAAGCTGCGCGCGTGTTGAAAACGGGTGGCCGGCTGCTGGCTGTCACCCTGGTGCGGCACCGTCACAAGAAAGCCGTGGAGCCCTACAACCACGCCAATTTGGGATTCACGCCAGAGCAACTGCACAAACTGGCCACCCACACCGGCCTGTCGGTGCGGCGCTGCCAGATTACCGCACAGGAAAAAAGGCCGCCCCATTTCGCTGTGCTGACCCTGTTCGCGCAACGCACCTGAAGCCACTCACCGCAAGTACGAAAACGACTAATGGACTCCAAAACTTCAACCAACCTGCCTTATCGCCAACCTGAACGACTGGCTGCACTGCGCCGAGCGCTGGAGCAGCGCATCCTGGTAACCGATGGCGCCATGGGCACCATGATTCAGGGCTACCAACTCAGCGAGGAGCAATTCCGCGGCGAGCGCTTCGCGGCACATTCCAAAACCATCAAGGGCAACAGCGACCTGTTGTGCCTGACACAACCGCAAGTGATTGGCGAGATCCACAGAGATTTCCTGCGTGCCGGCGCGGACCTGCTCGAAACCAACTCGTTCACTGCCACCCGTGTTGCGCAGCAGGATTACGATACCGGGCACCTGGCGCGGGAAATCAACTTCGCCAGTGCCCAACTGGCAGTCGCGGCGGCGCGCGAATTCGAGTCTGCCGACCCATCGAAGCCACGATTTGTGATGGGCGCGATCGGCCCCACCAACCGGTCGGCTTCGCTGTCCCCCGATGTGCTGCGGCCGGAATTCCGCAACATCAGTTTCCAGGAATTGGCCGATGCCTACCGCGAAGCTGCCCTGGGCCTGGCGGAAGGCGGCTGTGACCTGCTGATCGTTGAAACGGTGTTTGACACGCTCAACTGCAAGGCGGCCCTGTTCGGCATCGAGGATGCGTTCGCCGAGCTGGGGTACCAATTGCCGGTGATCGTATCCGGCACCATCATCGACGCCAGCGGCCGCACTCTTTCCGGCCAGACGGTGGAGGCCTTCTGGTACTCCATCCGTCACGCCAACCCGTTCGCTGTTGGATTGAATTGCGCCCTGGGGGCCGCCGAAATCCGCCCGTGGATACGGAATCTCGCCGCTGTTGCGGACTGCCCCATCATCCTGTACCCCAATGCCGGCCTGCCCAACGAACTGGGTGAATACGATGACACGCCGGAGCACATGTCACGCCTCCTGGGAGAATTCGCCGACGACGGACTGCTGAACATCGTGGGTGGCTGCTGCGGCACGCGGCCGGAACACATCCAGGCCATCGCCGCGGCGGTTGCCGGAAAACCGGTGCGAAAACTGCCCACGCCCGAGCCCTGGGCCCGGCTGTCGGGCCTGGAACCGCTGGTGCTGCGCCCCGACCTGAACTTCGTCAATGTCGGCGAGCGCACCAATGTCACGGGTTCCGCCGTATTCCGCAAGCTGATCGAGAAAGATGACTATGCGGCAGCGCTGGACATCGCCCGGCAGCAGGTGGAGAACGGCGCGCAGATCATCGATGTAAACATGGATGAGGGTCTGCTGGATGGCCCCAAAGCCATGACCCATTTCCTGCAGCTGATCGCCTCCGAACCGGATATCTCGCGCGTGCCGGTGATGATCGACTCCTCACGCTGGGAGGTGATTGAAGCCGGCCTTCGCTGCCTGCAGGGCAAGGGCATCGTCAATTCCATCAGCATGAAGGAAGGCGAGCAGAAGTTCATTGAACAGGCCAGGCTGGTGCGGCGCTACGGCGCCGCGGCCATCGTCATGGCCTTTGATGAAAAAGGCCAGGCGGATACGCTGGAACGGCGGGTAACCATATGCCAGCGGGCCTGGAAAATCCTCACCGAAAAGGTAGGGTTTCCCCCGGAAGACATTATTTTTGACCCGAACATCTTTGCCGTGGCCACGGGTATCGCGGAGCACGCCACCTACGGCATCGATTTCATCGAAGCCACCCGGCGGATCAAACAGCTCTGCCCCGGCGCGCATATTTCCGGCGGCGTGAGCAATATCTCCTTTTCTTTCCGCGGCCAGGATCGCGTGCGCGAGGCCATTCATGCGGTGTTCCTCTACCACGCCACGCATGCCGGCATGGACATGGGCATCGTCAATGCCGGGCAGCTGGAAGTCTATGACGAGATCGACCCAAAGCTGCGTGAAGCGGTCGAGGATGTAATCCTCAATCGGCGCGAGGATGCCACCGAGCGCCTGCTGGACATCGCCCAGCAATTCCAGGGCGGTGTGA